>DATHRQ010000449.1:0-3036 GCA_035465095.1 Anaerolineales bacterium
GCGAGTACGCGACGCCGTATTTTCAACGTGCAACAGGTCATTTCTTTTATGATGATCAGGTATATTTTCTAGACCATATTTTGAAGGATACCAAGGTTTGTGTGGTTGAGTCTGATTATCGCCCTGTGGCATTTATGGCGATGAAAGGTGATTTTATCGATCAGTTGTATGTCCATCCTGAATATTGGAGGCGGGGAATCGGGAAATTATTGCTCAATTTTGCGCATGAATGCTCACCTGGGCATTTATGGCTTTATACGTTGCAAATCAATATAAATGCCCGCAAGTTTTATGAGAAGAACGGTTTTGTTGCAGAGAAGTTGGGCGTAAGTCCGTCGCCTGAAAATGAGCCGGATATAGAATATCACTGGAGAAACCGATAACATGCCGACCCGATTATGGTTGTCCATTGATGTCGGCGGCTATTTGTTGCGCAGGTTGGACGTAACCATGAGAGTGGACTCCGATAGACTGCCTTCTGCGTTTCGATTTGAATTGTTGATCCCCCGGCCGGGCGTCAGACTTGAAGATTTTCAGGTTTTGGACGGTGATGGACAATCAGTGGATTTTTCAATGGAGGACGGGCAGCTTGTGGTTCCTGAACGAAAGTTCGAGATTTCGTATTCGGTCTCTGTCGACTACCACGACTGTGTGGGGGTGGATCGGGAGACTGAGTTCAACTTTCCCTTTATGAGTAATGCTGAAATTTATTTCAGCACTGGCTTGTTTCCTTATCCAACAGATCTCCACTCGAGCAATGATGAAATGAAGTTGGATTTTCAAGTCGTCGGGCTGTCTGCTGGCTGGCATTCTTTCTCGAATTTAGACGTCGGCGGCTTAAAAGCGGCAAAACTGGATAATTTCTTTTGGTATGCAGCGCCCGAACTGGAACCTGTGAAAGTCGATATTAAGGGGAGTGAGAAAATGATCTGTTTTCAGGTGTTATCCCAACGGGGTAAACAATTTCCCATTTCTGCCGATGAACTTTCAGATTTTCTCGAGCAATACTTGACGTGGCTGGAGAAAAACATCGGACCCTATCGTCAATTGGCGGAAATCAATATTCTGCTCCTGCAGGCGCCGCCGAATTATCAGGAACTCGCCCGTAATACCACATTCGCGACAGGTGAAAATATGATCAACGGAATTTTGGCCTATGGGCCTGATTCTATTGCAGACTATCGAAAACTTGGCTGTGCCTCCTATCGGGATTATCTGTTCGAAGGCCTTGCGCATGAAGTCATGCATTTTTATACGACAACGGCGGTGCAGGGTCAATATAAATCTGTGTTGTATCCAACTTTGAACTGCGACCCCGTACACGCCCGCCTGATCGGTGAAAGTTTAAATATGTATTTCATCTACCAGTTCGTTGGCGAGTATTTGCAGAATCCGATCCGTTTGAAGAATCAACTGAAGTTCCATCTGGAGCGGGCTTTGAAGCTTGGTCGCAGGGATGGGCTGCTGGATCTATACTTGTTTGAGCGGTGGCTAAAAGACAAAGGCAGTTCTTTGATGGGGTTGTTTCATGCCTTGATAAAACAGAAGCAGGCTTTCCCCGGGCCATATTCATCTGGTACGATCCTCTTTGAGGCGCTGCGCGAAAAGATGGGGATCGATGCCTCCGCTGAGATCGAGGATCTTGTCCTGGGTAGATCGGTACCTGATTACAATTCGTCGATTCAGATTTAGGTTGTAAAAAATGAAAAACATCCGTCCCGTCTATCTCGAAGTGGATCTGCCCCAACTGAAACGGAATACTGAAGCCATTCGCGCGTATGTTGGCTCGGCGAAGATCATGCCGATGATCAAAGCCAATGCGTATGGACACGGTATGGATGGCGTTGCGCCTTTCATCGAGCCGTATGTCGATTACTTTGGAGTGGCGATCGTTGAGGAAGGGGTGCATTTGCGTCAAATGGGAATTACAAAACCGATCCTGGTGGCGGGCGGAACGCTGCCGGAGCAGGTCACTTATTTCGCGGAATACGATCTGACCCTGACTGGCGCATCCATTGAATTGTTGGATATTGCTGAGGAGACGTCCCGCTTGAACGGCAGGCGTATCAAGACTCACCTGAAATTTGATACCGGTATGGAGAGGGTGGGTGTCCACGAATACGATGCCGAAGCCCTGATCCAAAGATCAGCAGCGTGTAGCCATTTAGATATTGAAGGGGTGTATACACATCTTGCCAACTCTGAACTGCTCGATCGATCTCATTCACTCTTGCAATTGGAGCGTTTTCAGGAGATTCTCGATGTCTATCGCAGATTGAGCCTTCCCGTGCCGCGGTTCAGGCATGTTTGCAATTCGGGCGGCATTTTGAATTTACCCGAGGCGCATTTTGATATAGTGCGGCCGGGTGTGTTGTTCTATGGCGTGTATCCTGGCGAAGCAATGAACCATATCGTGGATGTTAAGCCGGCCCTGACGTGGCATGCGCGCGTCTCCTATGTCAAACGCACCCGGCCGGGGCGGGCTGTCAGCTATGGGTCGCTGTGGAAGGCAGAAACGGAGACGGGAATCGTCACCATCCCTTGTGGATACGGGGACGGGTACTTCCGTCGCATGACAAATCAGGCACAGGTGATGATCGGCGCGAAGGAATATCCACAGGTCGGACGAATTTGCATGGATCAGTTCATGGTGGATGTCGGTGATGACGAAGTGAGCGTCGGTGACGATGTCATTCTACTTGGAAAGGGCATCATGACCGAAGATCTGGCAGATTGGGCCGGTACGAATGCCTATGAAGTTCTAACGAATATCAGCGCGCGCGTGCCGCGCGTGTACGTCAATGAGTGATGGTAGAATGGTGCAATTTCATTTTGAGGTGAGTTTTGAATAATTTATTGCGAAAGTATTGGCAGATCATCCTTATTGCGGGTTTCATCCTCGCGCTCGACCAGTGGACAAAAAGCCTTGTGCGGGCGAACATTCCCCTGGGCGGCAGGTGGCTGCCCGATTCGCTCGAATGGCTGAGCCCATATGCACGCATCGTCCATTGGTATAACACCGGCGCGGCGTTTGGT
>DATHRQ010000450.1:0-3092 GCA_035465095.1 Anaerolineales bacterium
AGTCCTTGCATTGATCGGTCCGAACGGCGCAGGCAAATCGACCCTCATCCGCGCAGCAAGCGGAGTGATTCCATATACGGGGCAAGTCCGTACGAATGGAGATGACTTCGCATCGCTATCTCCGATGCAGCGTGCAAAATATATCGCAACCGTGCCGCAGGCTGTATCCATGCCGCCTGCATACACTGTGTGGGAAACTGTAATTCTTGGGCGAACACCCTACCTTGGATTTTTAGGTCAGGTGTCAGAAAAAGATGAAGAGGTCGCCTATCGGTCCCTGGAAAGGGTGAGTGCACAGCAATTTACTGAACGAAGAGTCGGCGAACTTTCTGGTGGAGAACAACAGCGTGTGCTGCTCGCACGTGCCTTATGTCAGTCCACGCCGATATTGTTGCTCGATGAACCGACTGCACATTTGGATTTGCAATATCAAGTTGGATTGTTGGAATTAGTACGCGATCTAGCTCATAAAGATGATCTGGCAGTTTTGGTTGCGCTGCACGATCTCAATCTCGCCGCCCACTACGCAGACCGCATTGCTCTCATGGTTGCAGGAAAGATCAGAGCGATGGGGAATCCAAAGGAAGTATTAAAGCCTGAATTGATCGCCGAAGCTTATTGTTTGCCCGTGCAGGTGGTGAAACATCCATTTTTGGATGTGCCGTTGGTCCTCCCAGAAACAAAGTAGGTCACGCTTGAAGCGTGACCTACACGATTAACTCCATCTCCAAGTCGTGCCGTCTCTACTGTCTTCGATGGTGACGCCCATTTCTTTCAATTGATCTCGTATTTCATCCGAGCGCGCCCAGTCTTTTTGTTTGCGGGCTTCATTACGCTCTTCAATCAAGGCAACCACCTGCGCTTCATCGTCACTTGAACCTGTTTTTTCAGCGAGGTGCAAACCAAGCACACCGGTGAGTTCACGAAGTGCTTCTTGTGCAGGCTTCAACTGCTCATCGTTCGCGCCATTGTCGCGCGCGGTATTGATCGCTTTAACCAGTTCGTACAAGGCAGCGAGAGCGAGCGGAGTGTTGAAGTCGTCGTCCATGGCGTCGGTGAAGGATTGTTTGGTGGATTCGGCCTGGGAGGCGAGGGCAGAGGCAGCTTCAGCAGAGAGTCCGCTTGCGGATGTGGAAACAGGTCGGAGGGCAGCTTTGAGGCGTTCGAGGTTCTTTTCTGCGGCGTCCTGGGTCGCTTCGTTGAAGATCAGCGGCGCGCGATAGTTCCCGCTTAGAACCAGCATCCTCATGACATCGGCATCGCGCTTTTTGAGAAAGTCCTTGATGGTGACCATGTTGCCGAGCGATTTGGACATTTTCTCGCCGCCGAGTTGCAGCATGCCGTTATGCACCCAGTAACGCGCGAAGGGTTTGTCCGTGTAGGATTCGGTCTGCGCGATCTCGTTTTCGTGGTGCGGGAAGATCAGGTCGTTGCCGCCGCCGTGGATGTCGATCTGCTCGCCAAGTTCAGCGAGGTTCATCGCGGAGCATTCGATGTGCCAGCCAGGGCGACCCTTGCCCCAGGGACTGTCCCAGGAGATTTCACCGGGCTTGGCTGCTTTCCAAAGAGCGAAGTCCATCGGGTGATCCTTGGATTCACCGACTTCGATGCGTGCGCCGGCCTGCATATCGTCGATTTTTCGATTGGATAGTTTGCCGTAGTCATCGTCGCCGCGGACGCTGACGTAGACGTCGCCATTAGGCGCGGCATAGGCCGCTTCCTTTTGGATCAGGCCCTGAATGAACTCGATGATAAGCGGCATGGTCTTGCTGACCTGCGGATTGGATGTGGCCGGCAAAATATTGAGGTTTTTGAGGTCGTTGTCGTAATCTTCGATGTAACGCTGCGACAACTTGAGCGGTTCTTCGCCGAGTTCGTCCGCACGCCTGATGATCTTGTCATCCACGTCGGTATAATTCATGACGTGCCTGACAGTATATCCGCGATATTCGAGATAACGGCGTATGATATCGAACACCAGCGCAGACATGGCATGACCGACATGCGCATCGTTATAAACCGTGACGCCGCAGACATAGAGTTTGACAAGGTTCGGTTCGAGGGTTTCAAATTCCTCTTTTTTTCGGGTCAGCGTGTTGTAGAGTTTGATCATAATGACCTTATGTCGTTGCAAGGAGGGCGTTAGCCCGACGAAATAATCTCATGTTTTCTGGTTAGATAAGATTGCTTACCCCTGCGGGGCACACGTCGTGGCGCTCCTTCGTCTGCATTTCACTCCGCTCAGGACGCGGTGCCACTCGCAATGACATTTCTATTTTTTATTCCCGTTGTCTTCATCCACACGGGCGAAGATCATACGCCCTGCGGCAGTCTGTAAGACCTTGGTGACAACTACATCCTTGTATTCGCCGATGTAAGCGTGTCCGTTCTCAACAACGACCATGGTGCCGTCATCCATGTAGCCCACGCCCTGATCGTGCTCCTTGCCTTCCTGGAAAATGTTCAGGTTCATGCGTTCGGCGGGTAATACAACCGACTTGACCGCATTCGCGAGTTCATTAATGTTAAGGATAGTCACGCCCTGAAGCTCTGCGATCTTGTTCAAATTAAAATCGTTGGTCAGGATCGGGCTTTTCAACTGGCGGGCAAGTACCACGAGCTTGTCGTCCACCTCGCGCACGCCCTCAGCATCGATGTCGCTGATGCGTACGAGGATGCTCGGCACTCTCTGCAATTCGGCCAGTACCTCCATGCCGCGTCGTCCACGTTGGCGACGCAAGCCGTCAGGTGAATCAGCGATATATTGGAGTTCGTTCAACACAAAGCGCGGAATGAGAAGCGTGCCCGGCAGGAATCCTGTTTTGGCGATGTCGGCCACGCGTCCGTCGATGATAACACTGGTATCCAGTAAGATGGTGCGGTTGAGGTTTGTCCATGAGGAGGAAGAGGATCCTCCCTCGTTGCCTCGTCCGCTCAGGGCGCTGAAAAGCCCCAACAGGTCTCCCTGCCGCATAACGAACAGGGAAACTCCAAAATAAGAAAAGGCTGCGACCCCGATGAAAGGCAGTATCTCTCCAAACGGAGAGGGAAGCAAAGATAATGGGAACGCCAGCAGGGCTGCCGTGAGAAGC
>DATHRQ010000451.1:0-16024 GCA_035465095.1 Anaerolineales bacterium
GTTGACATTTGAGTCCATAAGGCTTCATTTTGATAGAGTTCTACGATGGCCTCGCTAAAGTTCTCTGGTGTATCGGCGATAAGCATATCATGCTCATTTTCTACGGGAATGCCTTCGGCAGCGATTGATGATGCGACCACCGGCACGCCATATCCCATACTTAATAACACTTTACCTTTAACCCCCGCCCCGTAACGGAGTGGAGCAATGGAAAGACGGCAGCGATTAAGATAAGGCGCAATATCTGGGACATAATCGGTGACGATAAAACTGTCTGTCTCTGCTCGTTTGAGCCACTCCGGGGGATCACTACCAATTATGCTGATCTTGACATCAGGCATCTTTCGTTTGAGAATGGGATGTATGTGTTCACAGAAATAAGTCATTCCATCGATATTGGGATGATGCGGAAATGAGCCTACAAAGATTATGCCGTCCCGCTCAAAAAATGATTGTTGTGAACCATATACCGTATGGATGTTGGAGAGAATATGCACCGGAATACCCGGACATTCTTCCTCTAAAATGGACTTCTCTACGGAACTGACAACCAAAGTACAATCCGCCTGTCGCACAATGGACAACTCATCTTTTTTTGCTAACAGAGCACTTTTCATTAAATTGACTTTGCCTGTTACCTTCGCAGCGCGAAAACCTCGCAAAAAATGCAAATCGGTGGTATCGAATATCACTGCCGCCTGAGGCGCATATTTACGCACAGCAGCCATGTATCGGTTTGCAATAATGAGTCTACTTAAAATGATCACGTCATAATTCTGCCCTTGTTGCTTTATATGTTCTTCTATGACAGCATGACCCTCGAGAAGCTCAATCAGTGTATCTTGGAGCGAATGGGAAGATGATTTCCACTTTTCCGGATCACGCCAACTGGGCGGGTCTCCAACACCAAATGTCAATTTGCCGGCTATCTGTTCCAATATGGAGAGTAAATTGACAATTCTGAGTGAAGCACTGTCACGATCCGGGGTAGGCATCCACACGTCAATTACTAAAATAGACAGATCCTTCATCTTGAAATCCTTGCTTTCGTGGCTAGCCCGGAACTGGTGGCGGCGGGTTGCGCCAGGCACTATAGAGTTCGCCTAGCTTGGGCCAAAGAAGGTCAACCCGGTAAGTGGCATATGTCAGAAATAAAGGCCAACTCAGTGTGCGATTGTATGTTGCATTTCCCGAATGAACAAACAAGTCCATTAAAGATATCCGTTGAGATAAGTTCTTAACCAAGAACCTGATAAGTATGGCTCGCAAACCAGGAACCCTTAACTCGGTTAGTATATTATCGGGAAGATGACAACCCAAAGTAGATTGGGTGACAATCAACGCAGTGTATAAAATGGTGTTGCATTTATGTTCATGCGCTTTGCTAATCACTGTATTCCAATCAAGAGCTGGGTATTTTTCGATGATAGTTGCTAGATCACATAAAGATTTGAGCCGAAAGAATCGCTTCCGGCAACTCGTGATGGCTGTTGCGAGTAGTGTATCTTCGGGGGTCATCACAAAAACATCGTAACCCTTGATCTGGATTTTTTCTGCATCAGCCCAAATACGTTCCCAATCCACAGGCAAAATATTATTCATCGTAATATCGTGATGCGCATAAAAATCATACTCGATGTGCTCTTTGAATGGACTGCGTTCACGATTAAAGCTTTCCAGAAGGTCAAAAATTTCCCGGCGATCATCTTCAGTGAGTTCATCCTCCCGGACTCGAATGACTAAATCCATGTCAAGGCAGATGGTGTACCAGGGTCGATCATATACAAGATAAGCCACCGCCCCGCCCTTGACCAACATTACATCAATGCCTTTTTGGTTAAACAAGGCTAAAACCTTTTCAAGCGCCGCTTCGGTTCGCTGTTTAGTAAAAATGTTGTGAATTTGTGTTTTTTTAAAGCGATCTTGAACCCTTAAGGGAATATTCAGGTTTTTATCAGGGATTTTTGTAAGATTTGTGTAAACAATAGGAGTAATTTGATGCTTGTTAGCGGTTTCCAACACAATATCCCAATGTATCGTCTGGTTCCAACAAAAATCAATTAAATTTTGCTGATGTTCCGTTTCAAAGCTTTGGCGAGTGCAGAGACAGAGAACAAAATCTTCGGGAGTCATTTTCAACTTTAATCAATCATGCGAAATGGATAATGTATGAAGTCAGTATAGCATAATATTAATTGGCAAATCGTTGGGTTGTAACTAAAATTAACATTTATAGTGAGCCGCATGAGAAATGGTGTGGAGCACATCTTTCGTTGAAGAAACCGGAAGACAATCATATTTATATAGTATTTGACTTAAGACTTTATTTGTCATTGTACGCGATGACCCTTGATAAGTGTGTAAAAACCCTTCCAAATTGTCGTTTTGAAATGGCAACAAAGAGATGGCATGGTAGTCGTCGTTTTTAGATACATGAGATATTCCCCAATCAGCGACGACATCCACAGTCCCATTGGAGAAGGATTTGCGAGCGATGCTTATGTTCGCCACTCTTCTGCCTGACACAACAATCATAGCAATAACTTCGTGATCACCATGATTTCCATTTGGCAGTTCTCTTGCAAGCCAATTGGCTGGATAGGAGATAGTGTAGCTTTTATCCTGCGGCTTGAGGGACTCCGTCTCCGCCGAGAGACGACCAAAGGTTTTAATATTCTACATTTTCCTCAACGCCAACATCGTCAAATCATCGGCGGGAGGCATATCCTGCACAAATTCGATCAGTGATTTTTCAACCACATCGATCAACTCATCCGCAGAAGAACACTCATTCTCTCTGAGCGCGCCTTCAAGCCGTTCTTCGCCGTAGAAATCGCCGTCAAGATTGTAGGATTCGGTCAGGCCGTCGGTGTAAAGCAGCAGGCTGTCATCTTTTTCAAGTTGTAGGGTGCGTTGTTCATATTCCATGTTTTCGGCGGCGCCGAGTGCAATGCCGGTGCGGGTCAGGTATTCCTGTCTGCCGTTACTCCTTAACAATAGTGGAGGGTTATGTCCCGCGTTGACGTAGGTCAGCTCGCTCGTGGTCATATCCAATACGGAATAGACGGCCGTCACGAACATGCCCTGCTTGGTATCCGGCACCAGCAGGTCGTTGACACGCTTCAAGGCTTCGGCGGGAGAAACCGTCCCTATAACCGCCGCATGGACGAGCGTGCGAGTCAATGCCATGAAAAGCGCGGCAGGAACTCCCTTATCGGAGACGTCCGCAATGAATAACCCGATTTGGTTATCCGGAAGTTCGAACACATCGTAGAAGTCGCCGCCTACCTGACGGGCGGTCTTCCAACGCGCGGCAAACTCCCAGCCCGGTATCTTCGGTAGACTCTCAGGGAGAAATGTCTTTTGGATCTGGCGCGCCAACTGTACTTCCGTTTCGAGGCGTTCGCGTACGACCATTTCCTTTTGCAGGAGGTCGTTCTGCAGGGCCAGCGCGGCCTGCTGCGCGATACCGGTGATGATCTCGAGCCTGCGCGCGCGGAAGCGCAGTCCGCCGGCCGCTTCTTCGACCAGCATCACGCCATAGAGCGCGCCTTTGACCGCAATGGGCACCGCAAACAGAAATGCGCCGGGATGGCCGAGATTGACCTCCTGCGAGGGGTCGAGGGAAACCCATGAGCGAAGGTCCTGTTCCTCGTCGAGCTGGCAGGCGCGCAGTCCGAGTTCGTCGCGGCAGGCGTCCAAAAAGGAAAATTCGCCGGCAGAAAACGTACGACTCCAGAACGTCTGCTCGTCCTCTTCGCTCAAGCCGTATTCATGCGATGGCAGAAAGACTTCTTTTTCTGCATCCCACTGATACAACACCGCGCGGTCGATGCCGACCAGGATCGGCATGATGCGGATGATCGTGCCAAGTATTTCGTCGAGATCGTTCAGACTCACGATGGCCTGTGCCACCTGCAACAGGGCGGCAGACGCGTACGCCTGTTCCTGCGCTGTGTCATACAGGCGGGCATTTTCGATGGCAACTGCAGCATAACTCGCAAAAGTGGTCGTCATGGTCCGCGCTTCATGACCATACCGGCCGGGCGTATGATGCGTGATCGTGATCACACCCAGCGGCTGGTCACCGATCCGCAATGGGGCGGCCAGCGAGGAATAGTCATTACCATAGTCCGCCGCCAACCCGGTCACCCAGATCGGGTCGGTCGGTTTGCGGATCAGCGGCTTATCAGAATACATGGCCGTCAGCAGCGCCTGATAGGCTTCCGGCGTATCGTACAGAGTCTTTTCGAGCAGGTCTTCGTCGCAATTATGAGAAGCCGCCAGATACAGGTCTTCACCGTCCAGCAGCCAGACCGCGGAAATATCGACAGGTAGGTTGCGGTCCAATTCATCCAGGATCGATTCGAGTACATCGTCCACGCTGGCATCGGCCGAGACCAGGCCGGCAACCTCGTGCAGGCTTTCCCCCACCTGCCGGCGCCATTGTTCCGAGCGATATAAATCAGCGTTATGAATGGCAATGGCGATATTATCGGCAACCGCTTCGAAGGTTAAGAGATCTTCATCCGTAAACGCGTTGAGCCTGTCGGATTGAATATCCAATATGCCAACTACTTCATTATCGTAGATCAAAGGCACGCAGAGTTCAGAGCGGGTGTTTTCAGGTGGCAGCGGCGATGCAAGATAGCGCTTATCTTTTCTGACATCGTGCACCAAAGCCGACTTTCCCTCGCGCGCCACCCAGGGGATGATGCCCCGTTCGCTGTCCAGCGAAAGCGTGTACCCGGCCAACCCCTCCCCTCTTTCGCCGCTGCCCGCCACATATGAGATCAACCGACGGTTCGGATGTACGGTAAAAAGATAGGCATGCGGAAACCCAAAGCGGTTCCGGATCAACGAGGCAACATTTTCCATCAGCGTTTCCAGATCGAGCGATGTGCTGACGCTTTTGCTCACATCCGCGATCATGGATAGTTGATTGGCACGGCGGCGCAGGTCGCTGTATAAACGCGCGCCCTGCACGGCACGCGCGATCGTATCGGCCAGCGCCTCCAGCACCAGCAGGTCAATTGGATGGAAGGAATCCAACTGGTCGCTCTGGACATCGAGCACGCCCAGCACCTGCCCTTCGACCTTCAACGGGATGACAACTTCGGAGCGCGTTTCAGGCAGGGCGTCGACGAATCGATAGCGTGTATCCTTCTGCACATCTGCGACCAGGATGCGTTCTCCCTGCGCTGCGGCCTGCCCGATCAACCCCTGGCCTATTTCCACATCCAAAACGACTCTCTTCTTCCGTTTGCCTTTTTGCGCCGAGGCCTTTGGAGCGTTCAGCATGGCGCTCGAGCGAAAACGCAGGGACGAGGACGATTGCCGCGTCGTAAAAATGGCTACATAATAGTAATGAAACGTCTTCTGGATAAGTTCGGTAACGTGGTCGGCCAGTTCTGTCACGCTCAGGGTATTCGCGATCTGCGCGCTGACCTGCCGCACAAGGTTCAACTGATCCAACCTGAACCGTTCCACTGCCAAACGGTGTGAAGCGACCAAACTGACAGAAACGATGACTGCCAGACCCCTCAACAAATTCAGTTCATCTTTTTTGAAAGCCGGCCCTTTGGAGCGGTTGACCTGGATCGCTCCCAGCGAAGTCCCCTGTTCCTCGAGCGGAACCACAGCCCAGGCGGCGGGAGATGCGGCGACTTCCGTCTCTTTGTTTTGTTTGTTGGTTATCAGTTCGCCCGCCTTCATGGCGCGTTTCATATGCGCCGAGGGAGCCTTCTGCCTGAATTCCATTTCGTCAGGCAATTGGAATAAATTATCCTGAAGCCAAACCTCCACCTCCCCTTTTAAGAGACGTGATACAACCGAAATGATCCGCTCACGTTGGGCAGTAAGCGAGGCGGTGCCTACGATCTGCTCCCCCAATGCGGCCAGGTCGCTCCAATCCAGCGATCCCGGGGGGCGGGTAACGGCTGTCATGCCGTCACGCCTTTCGTTTTGTCAGTTTAAGGGTATTACGGTTTTTCTGCGGGTCGCTGACATACTCAACGTCGTCCATCAATTTGCGCATGAGATACAGACCCAATCCCCCAATTTGTCTTTCAGATAAATCTGCCTTCAGGTTTGGCATGGGGACATCGGAAGGATCAAACGGCTTTCCATGATCGACGAGGATGACCGTGATGTTATCGTCTTCCATGCCACATGAGACCTCAAGAAGACCGTCACTGACGCCTTCATACGCGTGTTCGATAATATTCGAAGCCGCTTCATCCGTCGCCAGTTGGATATTGTAAATATCCTTATCGTTAAACCCGCCAGACTGTGCGATTTCGCCGACAAAATCGCGGATTTCATCCAGGTATTCGAAATTTGCAGTGAACTGCAGGGTCTTCATTTGGATACATTAAATGCCGCCTCAGCATCGAACAACTGATGGCGGCATCCTTTCTGGAATATTATATTGGATCATCCCGGAATCGAATGGGCGTGGTTAGAAATGCCCCACTGCGGTAAGAGCGTCATCAAATGTTTTGAACAACTCGGTAAAACCTGCCAACTCAAGCGCATCGCGGATGCGGTCGGGCACCGCCGCAAAGACCACTTCCCCGCGGTTGTATTTTTTGCAATTGCGCTGTGCAGACAATAATGCCCGGAAGCCCGCACTGGACATGTATTCCAAGTCTTCCATGTTGATCACCAGTTTATATTTCCCATCGTCGTTCGCGGTCTCCAACGCCTGTGTCAACTGCGGTGCCGTGGAACTATCCACACGGCCTTTAACCGTGATCATATCGCAATGCTTAAATTCCTGAACTGTAACTTCCATGGGGCATCCTCCGAATATGATTTGAAGTTTCTATCAACCCTAAAAATTATAACATGGATGTCCCAGCGTATTATCGTTTGAACGTGCGGCTCGTCATTCATTCATTCCTGACTCCAATACGATGCTATACTTGAAAACAGTGGATTGGATGGAATTATGAACCGTCTGTTATCTATTCCAAAATACGAAAATGAAGAACTTAAGAACCTTGCCCGCACGATCGCTCATACGGCTGAAGGGTTGATACTCCTTAGTTTCCTATTCGTTGTCACCGTTCCATTTTACGCCCCCAATTTAATCGGTCGTGCCATCGGTTTGGCGGTCATCGTTTTACCTGTATGTGCACTGATCATCCTCCTTGTCAAACGCAAAAATCTTCAGGCAGCGGGTCTTGTGTTAACCGTTTTATTGTGGCTGGTCGTAACGATCAGTTCGATAACTGCCGGCAGCATCTCCGCTCCGATGGTGATCGGATATGTGGTCGTCATTCTTGTGAGCGGACTTGTCTCAAACCACCAGACCAACATAAGGACAACCATTATCTGCATTGCAAGCGTGGCAGCCATCACGATCGTCGAAATGGCGGGCCTCCTGCCTGAAACGATCGAATATTCTCCTTCCGCCCGCATGGGGATTTACATTTTTTTCTTCCTAGTCGTATTGATCCTTCAAAGGACCAATGCCCTGAATATGAAGGATATTATCGACCGCTCCAGAACCAGTGAAGCGCTTTATCGATCCCTGCTTGAAAACATCCCCGCAACCACCTACATCAACAGCACCGATGCAGACGCCAGAACCGAATATGTAAGTCCGCAGGTGGAAAAACTGCTCGGCTACCCGCGAAGTCTGTTTACCGCCGATCCTTTATTTTGGACAAAAATACTACACCCTGACGACAGGCAACGCGTACTGGCAGAATCGCTGCGCACCTCGGAAACAGAGGAAGACTTTAAGATGGAATACCGCATCATAACCAGTGACAAACGGACCATCTGGGTAAAGGATGAGGCCGTCCTGGTTCGCAACGAGGAAAGCCGCAAACCGCTCTATTGGCTGGGCGTATGGACAGATGTTACCTCCCGTAAAAAGGCAGAGAAAGAGCAATCGGATCTGGTGGACGGGATGACAAAACGCACCATACAACTTCAAACTGCGGCCGAAGTCGCCCGTGCCGCAACCTCCATACTGGATATCAACGAACTGCTCCCAAACGTCGTTGAAGTGATCCGCAATCATTTCGATTACTACTATGTGGGCATCTTCCTGACCGACGAATTGGGTGAATGGGCCGTTCTGCGCGCCGCTACAGGCGAAATGGGGGCGAAAATGATCGAACTTGGACACCGCCTCAAGATCGGGGAGTCCTCCATGATCGGCTGGAGCATCGCCCACAAGGAATCCCGCATCGCACTGGATGTGGGAGAGGATGCCGTCCGATTTGTCAACCCTCATCTTCCACTTACCCACTCCGAAATGGCACTGCCACTGATTACCCATGGCGAGGTGATCGGCGCAATGACAATTCAATCGGACAAAGCGGGGGCGTTTTCACGCGTCGATACCACTGCCCTGCAAACCATGGCAGATCTGGTAGCCAATGCGATCGAAAACGCGCGCCTGTTCACCGAACGGGTCAGTCTCAACAAGGAACTGGAGTCGCAAAACGAGGAATTGGAACGTTTCACCTATACGGTATCGCATGACCTTCGTTCGCCGCTGGTAACGATCCGCGGTTTTCTCGGTTATCTGAGGCAGGCTGCAGAAACCGGCGATCTGGAACGTTTCGACAAGGATCTGGAGCGCATATCCAGGGCGGTCGATAAAATGCAGGCGCTCCTCAATGAATTACTCGAACTATCCAGAGTTGGCAGGATCGTCAATCCGCCGGAAGATGTCTCCTTCGAGGAAATTGTTCGGGAAACAGCAGACCTGCTGTCGGGTCAGTTGGAAGCGGGCAATGTCCGCCTGAACATCGCCGAGGACCTGCCGCGCGTCCATGTGGACAAACTCAGAATATCTGAAGTGATGCAAAATTTGATCGGCAATGCCGCCAAATTTATGGGGGAGCAATCCAATCCGACGATCGAGATCGGCATGCAGGGCACTGATACCGACTATAACCCGATACTGTTTGTGCGCGATAATGGCATTGGCATCGACCGGAAGTTCCACGAGAATATCTTCGGTCTATTTAACAGGCTTGATCCCACCATCGAGGGCACCGGCATTGGCTTGACGCTTGTAAAACGGATCATCGAGATTCATGGCGGGCGCATCTGGCTTGAATCTGAATTAGGAAAAGGCGCTACCTTTCTATTTACTCTCCCAACGTTGACATCCGTTCAAGGCCCACAATCGCAATAAGCCGCCCAAGAAAATAAAAAGCGGTTAGAATAATTATCAACATGGACGACCTCAAGGAGACCGCGATGGCTGGAGAACCGATCCTGGTGATGCTGGTCGAAGACAATGTTGACCACGCAGAACTGGTTATACGGACGCTGGAAGAACATCGAATTGCAAACAAGGTGCGCCATTTCCTGGACGGTCAAACTGCTCTGGATTATCTTTACCGTCGGGGCGAATTTAACGATCAGGACAATAATCCTCGTCCGCATGTCATCCTATTGGATCTGCGGCTTCCGCGTGTCGACGGGATCGACGTTTTGAAGGCAATAAAGGAAAGCAGTGAGTTAAAAGCCATTCCCGTTGTTGTACTGACCACCTCTGAGGCCGAAAAGGATGTGGCGCGCGCCTACTACAATCACGCCAACAGCTATCTGGTAAAGCCGGTAGGGTTTGAAGAATTCAAGAAATTAATGGACGACCTTGGGTTCTACTGGCTTAGCTGGAACACAAACCCCCATCCCAAAGAATAAACACACCGAATTTTCCGGCAGACTTTTGGGGCCCACTCTTTATACATGAAAGAAGAAACGATCCAAATCCTATTAGTCGAAGATGATCTGGACCACGCGGAATTAATTCAACGCGCCTTCGAAGATCAGGGGGATGAGTTCGAGTTGACCGTTGTCCATACCCTGACAGACGCCATCAAGCAACTGGAAACACATCAACCTTCACTGATCATCGCAGACTGGCGATTGCCAGACGGGGACGGCAGCGAACTGCTGCGCGACGACCCTGAAAACCCCTCCCCTCCGATCATTATCATGACAAGTTACGGGAACGAACGCAACGCCGTAACTGTCATCAAGTCTGGAGCGCTGGATTATATTGTCAAGTCGTCCGAATCCATGACGGACATGCCTCACATTGCAGAGCGGGCCATCGAGCAATGGAAAACGATACAGGACAAGGAAACGATCCAGATCCAGCTTACAGAGAGCGAAGCGCAGTTCCGTTTACTTGCAGAAAACTCATCGGATATGATCTCAAAGCATGATACAAAGGGCACATTTCTCTATGTTTCACCGGCATGTAAGATAATCCTTGGGTACGAACCCAGTGAGTTGATCGGCACATCCGTTACTCCGTTGTTACATCCCGACGATGCAAAAAGACTCTTGGATCTGCTTTCAACCCCAAACGAGAACGATAAAACTGTTACGGTTGATTACAGGGCCCGGCACAAGAACGGCGAGTATATCTGGATCGAAACCACTGCCCGACTCTTCTCCGATGAAGCCAGCGATCGGCGGGAAATCCAGGCCTCATCGCGCAATATCAATGAACGCAAGGAGGCAGAGGCTGCATTGAAACGTGCGCACGCCAGCCTTCAGGAAGCGTACGATAAAACCATCGAAGGCTGGGTACGTGCGCTGGACCTGAGAGACAAGGAAACGGAAGGGCATACCCAGCGTGTGACTGAAATGGCAGTTAAACTTGCTGAAGCCGTAGGATGTTCAGAAGACGAGATCATTCATATCCGGCGCGGCGCATTGCTACATGATATGGGAAAAATGGGCATACCGGACGAGATATTGCAAAAACCCGGTCCGCTTACTGATATGGAATGGGAAATTATGCGGCGACATCCGGAACTTGCCTATCAGATGCTCTCGAAGATCGAATACCTGAAAGACGCCATCATCATCCCCTACTATCACCATGAACGCTGGGACGGCAGCGGCTATCCGCACAAACTTAAGGGAGAGGACATTCCCCTGCATGCCCGTCTCTTTGCTGTAGTGGATGTTTGGGATGCCCTCTCGAGCGATCGTCCATACCGCAAGAAACTGCCGCAAAAAGAGATTATAGAATACCTGAAAAAGGAATCTGGAAAACTTTTTGATCCGGAAATAGTTGAAAAGTTTCTTTCCCTTATCCTGCCTTGATTGGGTTTGTTTATGTGATAAATAGAATGGTCGGGATGTAAAAATCCCGACCATTCTATTTTAGTGTTATTCGATCTTTAGCAATATGTAAATGCTATTCCATTGGCGCTGTTTGATCATATACTTCCTTGCTGATCTCATAAGCATGCGCTTCCATAGCCAGTGCAGCTAGCCGTATTTCCGCCAATTCATCTGGATCTAGCAGGACATGCTTAACGAGTTCCAGTTCTTCACGAGTTGCATCCTCGCCGCGCCAACCCACCCTTACATTACCAATACCAGGTGCATAGTATTTAACCTGAAAGGCATCCGGCTCAGATTGACTGAACTCCTCGGTTATCAAAACATCTTCGTAGCAATCAACAGGAACACATGTTTCTTCACTCAATCCTACGACAAGCCCACGGTCCGTCCAGTTCACAGCCGGTCCCCAACCTTGAGCATAGCTGGGCCGGTTTAATTCAGGTTTTGCCATCATGGTAATCCCAGCTTCCGCGCCCTTTAAACCTGGGATCCATGTTGGCGCCTCGACCATTTTCCCGTTCTCATAAACCTCGGGATGTTCACCCATAAACCAGACGTTGCCTTCATTATCCTGGGCATAAAAGGCAACTTCAGCCTCCACCAGTTCACCATCACTATAATCCAAAATCCAGGCAACCACTGTGCGTATACCTGCTATTTCCTTGGTCAGATCGGTGACGGTGAAAACGATCGTATGGGGGATTTCCCTACCACCCTCCTCTGTTATGCCTTCGAATACCGATTGTGTTCCCGGTACCATGGGGAAGTATTTGTTATCAATGTTGGTTGGATTGTCAAACTTAGCCAAACTGAAATCCGGTCGGGCGAATTCAGGATCAATGGTCGGTTCGAGGGTGGGATCAGTCGTTGGTTCAGGGGTTTCTGTTAAGGTAGGAACTTCTGTTGGTGGTGTCACTGCGGAAGCAGCCGGCGTCGTACCTCCACAAGCTGAAATCACCAAAATAAAAAACAGAGACACTACCACCAATTCGATATATGAATATGGTCTCATTAGAAACTCCTATTAAGAAATTTTTGATTCTTAGGCAACAATAGTTGCATCCTGACCGGACTTTCCAAATCGCAAGTACAGCGTTGGAACGACAAGCAGGTTGAGCAGAGTTGAAGTAACCAAACCACCCAGAATGACCAGTGCCATCGGATGCTCGATCTCATGACCGGGAATGGGACCTGCTATCGCCAGAGGAACAAGTGCCAGCCCAGTGGTCAATGCTGTCATCAAGATCGGAGCGATACGCTCGCGTGCACCGCGCTTGACCAGTTCCGGACCAAATATCTCACCTTCCTCCTCTTCCAAATGCTTGAAGTGGCTGATCATCATGATCCCATTGCGGGTGGCAATTCCCAAGATGGTAAGCAAACCCACAAGAGATCCAAGCGAGAGCAGACCACTGCTAAAGTACGCTGCCAGTACCCCTCCCACCAACGCCCAGGGTAATGTGAAGAATGTCAATGTCGCCAGACGCAGATTCTGGAAGGAAGTAACCAATAGGAAGAAAATTGCGATTACCGCCAGAGTACCGGCAATCAACAGCTGGCGCGAGGCAGCCTCCCGTTCGGCATACTCACCAATCAGTTCAGCATGATAGCCAAGTGGGAACACGAGATCTTCAAGGATTTCTTCAACATCAGCTGCAACGGAGCCGAGATCACGATCTTTAACATTTGCAGAAACATCGATCTTTCGTGATTGGCTCTCACGCTCAATAACATTGGGAGCCGGCACGATCGTCAAGCTGGCTACATCTCCCAGTCGCACCCGTTCGCCTCTGGGAGTATCGATCAATAGATTATGGATATCGTCGATACTATCGCGGGTCGGGAGGGCGCTCCAGACATTTACATCATAGGTCTTGCCACCGACAAAAATATCGCCAACTTCCTCGCCCTGTATGAGGAAAGCCGCCGCCCGTCTGATATCTCCGGGCTTCAACCCATATTGCTGAGCGGCGACCAGATCCACTTCAATGTTTAACTGTGCCTCATCTGCATGGGCTTCCCTTTTCAGATCCACAATCCCAGGAACACCATCCATAAGGGCCTGCACTTCGTCCGCAAGGAAACGTAGTTCCTCCAAGTCGGGACCATAAATACGGATGACAACAGTATCACTTGATCCTGTCAAAACCTCGCGGATCCTTTCCTTCAAATAGGTTTGGACATCACGAATCAAACCAGGGTAACCATCCACAGTTTCCTGGACAAGCGCCAACGTAGTATCATAATCGACAGAAGGATCGACGCTGATCCAGTTTTCTGTAAAGTAAATGCCGTACGGCTCATCTGAATTAACAGCCTGCCCAATATGGGAACCGCAGTTGCGCACTCCGGGGATGGTCAGCAGCTCACGACAAGCCTGAGCAGTAATCCTCCACATCTCACCGTGGGATGTGCCAGGCTTGGTAAGCCAGTGCATCAGGAAATCGCGTTCCTTGAACGAAGGGAGCAATTCCTGTCCGAGTCCCGGTATGACACCCAATCCGGATATTACGATGAGCCCGATGGTAGCATATCCGATACGCGGTCTTAAAAGAATCCGTTCGAGAATCCAGTCATAAATGCGATGCAACAATGGCACGATCGGGGAGGGACGGTGCTGAACCGGCGCGTTTGCAAGCAGGATCAATACCATAGCTGGTGTAACGGTCATGGCAATCAATGGGGAGACCAGACCCGCCACTACATACGCCGTAGCCAGCGGTTTGAAGAATGCTCCCGAAAGACCATCCAGGAAGAAGACCGGCAACAAAGCTGCAATCTCAATGAGCGAGGCGTAAACGATGGCGCCACGAACCTCAAGAGAAGCCTCCAATACGATGCTTGCAGTAGACTGAGTACTTCCTTCCGCCCGAAGCCGGCGCAGACGCCTGACAATGTTTTCAACATCCACGATGGCATCGTCCACAACAGCGCCTATGGCAATCGCAAGCCCAGCCAACGTCATCACATTGATGGTCACGCCGCGCAGATTAAGAACCAGCAGGGCTGCCATAAGGGACAAGGGGATGATCGTGGCGCTTATCAGCGCAACACGCCACTCGTAGAGGAAGAACAACAGAACAATCACGACCAATACGGCGCCGACAAGCAAAGACTCGGTAAGGTTATTAATAGACAATTCGATGAAGGTTGCCGGTCGAAAGATGGTGGTATCAATGTCGATACCCTTAAGGCCGGGCGCCATTTCCGCAAGAGCTTCTTCGACCCCACGGGTTACATCCAGGGTGTTTGCCCAGGGAAGTTTTTCGACGATCAACATTAAACCAGGACCCTCATTAATAACCGCATCACCAAAAAGCGACCAGGTTCCCCAAACGAGTTCTCCCACATCATCGAGAACAAGCGGTGTGCCGTCCGGCTTTGTTCGATTGTAAATTGGCACTTGCGCCAGATCTTGGGGCGTCAGAATTCCCACAACCGAATGGATTTGGAGCCGTTGGTTGGGAGTCTCAAGAAATCCGCCGGTGCCGATGACATTCCCTTCAGAGTATTGCAACAATCCGACGTCCAATGCGTCAGCAGTTACATTCATGACCTCATTGAGGGTGACGTTGTATTCCTGCATCTTCTCCAGATCGACATGCAATTGCGGCGATTTGATGCGTTCACCCCAGATCGGTACATTTGCCACCCCGGGAACCTCCGACAGACGAGCGCGGATCTTCCAATACGCAACCATCGAAAGGTCCATCAGATCGTATTGATCCGATGACATCCCGATTTTCATTACGCGGCTGGTGGATGAGAGAGGTTGGATCATGACCGGCGGAGCAGCCCATGTCGGCAGGGATACGGTCGCCATGCGCTCAGCCACCAATTGCCTGGCATAGATCAGGTCTGTACCTGGCTCGAAGATCAGTACGATCTGCGACAGGTCGGGGACCGACTTGGAACGCATCACATCCAGGCCCGGTATCCCCACGAAGGCCTGTTCAAGCGGGATGGTTACCAGTTCTTCCACTGAAGCCGCTGATAAACCGACCGACAATGTTTGGATCTCAACCTTGGGCGGGGCAAATTCGGGAAAAACATCCACAGAAGAGTTGCGGAGCCTGGCAAATCCAAATATCAACATCGCAAGTCCAATAAAAACCACCAAATAACGATAACGTAAGCTAGTTTGAACAATCCAGCGCATAAGAAACTCCAGGTCTACAGTTGGTACAAATTATTTCGAAACCCCAATTTCGGCACCATACAGGAGAGAAACACCGACGGTTACGACCGGCATGTCAACTTCTGGTCCTTCCGATAAAACTGCCATATCGCCATCGATATGGTCGACGACAATGACCTCCCGGAAATAGACCAGTGGTTCGGGGTTGGTATAGGTCCATGTTTCACCATTCAGACCGTACAATATCGCAGCATAGGGAATCACCTTGTGCTCGCTTCCATTCACCTGCTCCATACGAACCGGAGCCGTCTGAATATCGAGACGTTCAACCGCTTTTTCGGTCAACGTCAGACGTTTGTAGTCAGATCCCTCGACAGACTCGGTCTTTGACGGCGGAATTTTCTCCGCCACTTCAGACTTCGGTGCACAGGCTGAAAGCAACCCTGTAAGAACCAATGTGATAAGCAACCACTTATTTAGTTTTTTCATTTCGGGTCTCCTATAGAAAAATAAGTCTTCCTCGACAATTAACCTCTTAAACTGGCTGGGTATCCAATCCTGAAGAACATTCAGTTAAGATTCACTCGCCGCCGCGGTCATTTGATCGAGTCCGAGGGCAGCTTCGCGGATCTCTCCGAAGCGCAAGTAAAATGCGGGTAAAACGAATAAATTGAGCAAGGTCGTTATCATCAGTCCGCCAAGGATGACGAGGGAAACCGGACGAACTACTTCATAACCGGCGCTATTGCCGAATATTACAAAGGG
>DATHRQ010000452.1:0-4763 GCA_035465095.1 Anaerolineales bacterium
TTTTGGGGAATGGAGATTGGTCTGCTGATTGTCATTGGATTGTTGATCGCGCTTCTCATTGTTTGCTGGGGAATCTGCGATTGGAAAATATTCAAATCGAGAGGTTAAAGAAAAATATGTTAACAGTTTCCATTGATCCGATCATTTTTCAAATTGGCCACTTTGCGGTGCGCTGGTACAGTTTGATTCTCCTTACTGCCATTACTGTAGGTATCTGGCTGACGGCGAGTGAGGCGGAACGCAGAGGTATTAAAAAAGAAGAAATATACGATATATCCATATGGATCGTCATCGGTGGGTTGGTTGGAGCACGGTTATTTCACGTGCTCGATCACTGGTCCGATAAATTCGCCGCAAATCCCATTCAAGCGCTTTACATCTGGGAGGGCGGACTGGCGATCTGGGGTGCAATCGTCGGAGGGCTGATCGTGGGAGCATTGATCGCTTGGAGGCGCGGCTGGTATTTCCCAAAATTGCTGGATGCTGCGGCTCCAGGTTTGGTCCTGGCACAAGCCATCGGACGCATTGCATGTGTCATTACGGGGGATGCAATGGGCAAACCGACGACCGGCCCGTTTGGATTTGCGTACACCAGCCCAAATGCGGTGGTCCCGCAACTTGGCGTTTATTACACCCCAATGCCTGTTTATGAACTGATCGTCAACCTTGGGATATTTGCCGTGCTATGGCAATTGCGTAAACGCAATTGGACTGATGGAAGACTTTTCTTGGTCTATCTGACTTTGTACAGCCTCGAGCGCTTCTTCCTGGCTTTCACCAGTTCATATCGCATCATCGCTTTCGGTATGACGCAATCGCAGATTATTGCGATTTTTGGGCTGGTCGCCAGCTTGATATTCATTAAGGTCATGCCTCGTAAACTAAATAAACAAACAATTTAAGGAGAAAAAATGGACGATAATTGTCACGTTGAACCGATCTACAAAGATTCTGTAAGCGCCGAGACCCTACGAAATGCTGACAACGCCTTGTTGGCAGTGTGGGGGATGGGTTGCGAAAACTGCGTTACGCGAGTCCGTAACAGCCTGCTCTCTGTGGAGGGCGTTTTTGGTGTGGATGTATATTTGAATATGGCGATGGCTGAAGTGAGATATGACGGCAAAAAGATCTCACCGGAAACATTGGTGAACGCTGTGGCTCGCGCTGGGAATGACGGTCGTCACGAATACCGTGCACAACTCGTCTCTGGTGAGCCTGTAAATCCGTAAAACGGATCTTACCGCACAAGCTTACTTGGTTACAAATCTTTACAAGACCTTTCGCACAACTTTAAGAGTCCTTTACACAGATTCTTTATACTGGGATCATGCAAAACACGAAAGGAGACAGTTACCATGATGGGTTTCGGATTTCTCTTCATGCTCGCCCTGTTTGTCCTACCAGTGATCCTCACAGTGCTTCTGGTGGGTAAACTCAGCGGCAGCAAATAACGTAAATGCACCTTCTTCTCTCAAGGGGCTGTCTGATTAAGACAGCCCCATTTTGATTCGGGAAATTTCTGAATTCATATTGCCTATTTTGTCATACGCGAAAATGCCTATCGAGGAACGGGGGATTTAGCGCTGTGCCTGTATCGCCCCTGCTCCTATACTGTAACAAAGGAAATGTGAAATGAGTGCCCTTCTTCCCTTTTTATCTCTCGATCAGACCTGTGACAAGACTCAGGCTTGGGCTGTTCAGGAATTGACCGGCGCCGGCTTGCGAGTTGTGCAAACTTTCGATTTGAACGTTGCCAGGCTGGCTCACCCAGATTGTACTTGCCCAAATCACGGCACAGAGGTATGCAATTGTCAGATGATTGTTCTTCTTGTGTATCAAAAGAAGGGTGATCCGGTTACGCTGGTCATTCACGGGCAGGAAAGCAAATCCTGGCTGTCATTTGCATTTTCAGATAAGAGGAAGGCCAGCCAGCGCATTGAGGCAACCATACGGCGGACGCTTAGATCTGAACAACCGGTCACATTATCCCTTGCTGAGGCGGATCTATGAAAACGCCAGCTCGACAATCGGAGATCATCCAGCGGATGCGTATTGCAGCAGGCCACTTGAACGCTGTCATCAAAATGGCAGAGGGGAATGAGACCTGCGAGCAAATACTCCATCAGCTTCATGCTGTCCAGGCCGCTCTCAATGCAGTTGGTCATGGATTGATTACCTGCCAGATCCGGGATAGCCAGAAGTCTATATTGGAAAGTTCATCTGCTGAAGAACGACTCTCTGAATTAAATAAGATCCAATCTTTATATTCAGTTTTTACACGATATCCAAATTACCATACAGAGGTTTCTCATGAATAATGCTCTATCAGAATTAACTCTACCCATTTCCGGGATGACCTGTGCTTCATGTGCATCCCACGTTGAAAAGGCATTGAATAATGTCCCCGGTGTTGAGCAAGCCAGCGTTAATCTGGCAACAGAAATCGCGACCATCCATCTTGCCAGGCAGATGCCGGTAAATACCCTGGTGCAGGCTGTTCAGGATACTGGTTACAGTGTTTTCACTGAAACCATCACTTTGCCCATTGGCGGAATGACCTGTGCGTCATGTGCTACTCACGTGGAAGGCGGTCTGGCCGAAACGCCGGGCGTACTACAAGCTGCCGTAAATTTGGCAACCGAGCGGGCAACTGTGACATACGTTTCATCCCTGGTGACACTTAACGATCTGAAAAAAGCTGTGGCTGACACCGGTTATCAGGTACTCGAACTGGATGAAACATCTGGGAACGAGGAGGAGGATCAGGAAGAGCGCAAGATGGCTGATGCCCGTTTTCGTATGTGGGTGGCCTGGGGCTTTACCATTCCCATTATCGCATGGATGTTCGTTGAGATGTTCGGCGGTATTATGTGGCCCAACCCCACGATCTATAACCTGGGAATGATCCTGCTTTCTCTGCCGGTGTTGTTCTGGGTTGGTAAAGACACCTATCGCGGTGCGTGGGCGGCTGTCACACATGGCCATGCCAATATGGATACGTTGATCGCCCTCGGTACGGGCGTTTCGTTGTTGACTGGACCGTTTTCCTTCTTCTTCCCGTTAGCCAACTACGCTGGGGTGGCGGGGATGATCATGGCTTTCCACCTGACTGGGCGTTATGTTGAGGAAAGTGCCAAGGGGCGGGCATCGCACGCAATCCGAAAATTGCTGGAGTTGGGTGCCAAGACTGCTCTCATCCTGCGTGATGGACAGGAAGTGGAGATTCCAATTGAGGATGTTCAGGTTGATGACGTGATGATCGTACGCCCTGGTGAGAAGATCCCCACTGATGGTTTAATCCTTGAAGGTGACAGCGCCATTGATGAATCAATGGCAACCGGTGAATCGATGCCCATTAACAAGCACCCAGGTGATGAAGTGATTGGTGCGACAGTAAATCAGGAAGGCCTGCTCAAGGTAAAGGCAACCAAGGTAGGCAAGGACACTTTCCTCTCGCAGGTTATCAAATTGGTGGACGAATGTCAGGGCTCAAAAGTGCCGATCCAGGAATTTGCCGACAAAGTTACAGGCATCTTTGTCCCGGTAGTAATCGTTGTTGCCGCCCTGACAATC
The DNA here is from genome assembly GCA_035465095.1 of Anaerolineales bacterium. Taxonomy (GTDB): domain Bacteria; phylum Chloroflexota; class Anaerolineae; order Anaerolineales; family Villigracilaceae; genus Defluviilinea. Next base: position 3,574 of record DATHRQ010000452.1, read on the forward strand.
TTGGCTTGGATTTTCACTCCTGCCTTGATGCGCCCATTTGTTCAAGCAGGTACGTTCCTACCCTGGGTCGATCCTAATCTGGGCGTGATCACGCTGGCTATCGTTTCTATGGTCGCGGTGTTGGTCATTGCCTGCCCTTGTGCTTTAGGGCTGGCTACTCCGACTGCCCTTATGGTTGGTAGCGGCAAAGGTGCTGAACACGGTATCCTGATTCGCAGCGGGGAGGCGATCCAGACTTTGAAAGATGTCAGGGTAGCCATCTTTGATAAGACCGGCACGATCACGAAAGGCAAGCCTGAAGTGACCGACATCGTCGCGATTAATGACTTTGATGCGCAAAAGATGTTGCAGTGGGCCGCGTCAGTAGAACGTGGGAGTGAACATCCTTTGGGGCGGGCAATTGTCGATAAATCAGAAGCAAACCAATTGTCGCTGGATGAACCGCAGGACTTCCAGGCTGTGCGTGGTAAAGGTGTCGAAGCCTCAGTCGACGGAAAAACGGTTCTCGTTGGGACCCGTCGCCTGCTCAATGAACGAGGAATTGATCCAACCTCCTTGGAAAAAACAATGGCACGTTTGGAAGGTGAAGCCAAGACCGCCATGCTGGTGGCTGTGAATGGAAAACTGGCAGGAGTGATCGCTGTAGCCGATACGCTCAAAGATGATTCTGCGCAAGCGATTTCTGCCTTACATCAACTGGGTATCCAGACTGCCATGATCACTGGTGATAACAGCCGCACTGCCGAGGCGATTGCCCGAAGGGTGAACATTGATCATGTATTAGCGGAAGTATTGCCGGACGGCAAGGTTGCCGAAGTGCAAAAGCTGCAGCAGGAATTTGGACTGGTCGCCTTCGTTGGGGACGGCATCAATGATGCCCCGGCTTTGACCCAGGCCAACGTTGGCATCGCCATTGGCACAGGGACTGATATTGCCATCGAAGCCAGTGATGTAACCCTGGTGCGCGGCGAGTTGACCGGTGTGGTCGAGGCGATCACGCTCAGTCGTGAAACCTTCAAGAAGATCAAGCAGAATCTGTTCTGGGCGTTCTTCTATAATATTGTCCTCATTCCTGCCGCAGCGCTCGGATATTTGAACCCAATGCTTGCGGCAGGCGCCATGGCATTTAGTAGTGTGTTCGTTGTAAGTAACAGCTTGAGATTGAGACGGGCGAAAATATAATATAAGGT
>DATHRQ010000453.1:0-2275 GCA_035465095.1 Anaerolineales bacterium
ATAATCGTCCCAAATTTCCAACACACCGTGCACGCCGTGTCCGCAGGCGGCCAGGACGAAGGCGATGACCATCAGTTTTGCCAGCCAAGTCATCCAGCCTGCACCCAGCGGATTTGCTGCCACGTTCGGGAAAAAAGCCCAGTAAAAAACATCACCGAGGTTTGCGCCAGTCTGCGCGCTGACGATCAAGGCGCCGATCAGGCCCGCCAGGATGAGTCCATACATGGCGATGACGGTGAAGCGCGTAAAGGCCCACATAAAAACTTCAAAGCTGAATCCGCGTTTTCTTAGGGGTAGCGTTCTGGTTGCCATATCCTAACCTCCCATCGCGTTTTGCAGAACGACGAAGACTGCGAATCCTGCGATCAGCACGTAGACCACCCACTCAACGTTGATGATGGTACGAAAATGTTCGATCAGCTTGGGCCACAAATCAAGGATGGTGATGCGCAGTCCATTAATGGCATGGAACAGGCCGAAAACCAGCATGACGATCTGGAAAACCCAGTTGCTCATCAGCGCGAGCATGGAGTCCACGCCCAACAATGCCAGAATATAGACTGTGAAAAAGATAAATAACGCACTCCCGCCAATACGGTGCAGGATGAAGGTCAAATACGGCCCCTGACCCTTGTACCCCAGCGCCTCTAAAAGGCTGACGTTCCTTTTCAAACCCATTGAAACCTCCAAAGGAATTAATTGAACATTCATATTTTACCCCGTGATACTCTGAAATGCGAATAATTTGTGGTTTTGCGGGCTAAACAGGTACAATATCCGCATCAATAACCATGGAGGAAAAATGAAAACAGCAAGCGGATTGGAATATATTGAAGTGGAAGCAGGCACGGGCGCACAGGCCGAAGCGGGGAAAACTGTCGATGTGCATTATACAGGCCAGTTGCAGGATGGAACCGTCTTCGACAGTTCCATTTCACGCGGGGTACCGATCTCATTTAGATTGGGCGTCGGACAGGTCATCAAAGGCTGGGACGAAGGCATCGCGCTGATGAAGGTCGGCGGCAAGGCGCAGCTCGTCATCCCGCCGGAGCTTGCTTATGGAGAAAAAGGCGCGGGCGGGGTCATCCCGCCAAATGCCACTCTGATCTTTGACGTGGAATTGGTCGATGTAAAGTCATAGAGAATGAAGATAACAGCAACCGTTCTCAGTGGCCTTGCGCTACTTTTATCCGTTGCTGCCACTATCTATTTATTGCAGGCTCCACTTTACCAGGGTGTTGAAACATCCTGTACAGAAGACGGATGTGAAACGGTCGAATCCACAAAGACCCTTGTGGAAGCGAACGGCCGCTGGGTTGTAAATTTGCTCATCACAATGACGGTGATTTCAGGTGCACCGCTCTTCGCCCTGGCGTTCAGGCGGCTGACCCTGCAGCGCTGGGTGACATGGGCCTCTGCGCTGATTCTGCTGACATTTTCGATCGCTGGAGCGCTTTCGATCGGGTTGGCCTTCATGCCCAGCGCCCTCCTGCTTCTCGTTGCTGGAGTTCTTACGCTCCTCATTCGGAAGGAAAGGAATGGATGATGAAACCTAATTCTTCAATGAAGTTTGATAAAGCAGAACCTGATGATGTCGATGAATTGGTCGTTGCTCATGCTGAATCGTTCAGTGAGGCTGAGCAGATGTATGGTGAAGGTCCACCGGGATATAAAAATGCCCAGTGGCACCATGAGATGATAAATATCCATTCATATATCAAGATCGGCGATGCTGATGAAGTGGTGGGAGGCATCATCATCCACGATAAAGGGAACGGTGAGTATTTCCTTGATACGTTATATGTGAGACCAAGTTATCAAGGCCAGGGGATTGGCCGCAAGGCGGTAAATTACATCGAAAAAGTATTCCCAGATGCAAAGAAATGGAGCCTCGTAACGCCTTATCGTGACTTTCGCAATCACCGCTTCTATGAGAGTCTGGGCTATGTAAAAGTTGGAGAATTACCTATAAAAAGTGAAGGGATGGATCCCAACTTTACGCTTTTCCAATATGAGAAAGAAGTTGAATAAATCAGCATTATCCTGCCAACAACACAATAACTACGAATGTTCTCTCGGAGTATCTTATGAAATATCAGACTGAAGCTGTGACGATGTGGTTTGACCGCCGTCTGGTGGTGCGTTCCTCGCCGCTGCACGGCTATGGGATGTTTGCAACGGAACCGATCCGCGCCGGCGAAGAGTTGATCTGGGTAAGCGGCGGAGTCGTGTACACCACCGAGGATTGGAAAACCGGCAAGGTTCAACTCGCGCC
>DATHRQ010000454.1:0-3154 GCA_035465095.1 Anaerolineales bacterium
ATGAGCGTGCCGATCGTCGGCTATAACACGGACGATTTCCCTGCTTTTTATTCGTCCAAGAGCGGGCTTGGCGTTACGGAGACACGCGACAACCCACAGGATATCGTTGATTTTGCCACGACACATTGGGATACAGGCTTGAAAAGCGCTGTCCTCGTGGCGAATCCGATTCCTGAAACAGAAGCAATTCCAACGTCTTAGATGGAACCGCTTATCAAACGGGCAAATCAGGAAGCGCACGACGCAGAGATCAAGGGCCAGGACTTAACCCCCTTCCTGCTCCGAAGGATAAACGAGTTGACCCAGGGAAGATCCATGAAGGCCAATTTGGCGCTGCTGCTAAATAATGCACGCTTGGCGGCCGGGATCGCCAAGTCACTACACGCAACCAAATACTGGAAGACGATATGAGAGAAAACGAGTTTGTTCTCTCTGAGGTGTTCCCTGCCCGGGCGTCCGACATTTACAACGCGTGGCTGACCCGCGAAGGACATTCTGCGATCACAGGCAGCGCTGCAGAAGTGGATGGCAGGGTCGGCGGAAAATTTACAGCCTGGGATGGATATATATCCGGCTCAACCCTCGAACTGACGGCGGATCAACGCATCGTTCAAGCTGGGCGGATGACTGAATTCCCGGACGACGCGCCCGATTCACGTCTGGAAGTTTTGTTCGAAGAAGTCGCAGGCGGGACAAAAATCACACTCACGCATTCCGATCTGCCGGCAGACCAGATTGACTCATACAAACAGGGTTGGGAGGATTTCTACTTCAAACCCATGCGGGAATATTACGGCGGGTGAAAGAACTTCATTTCACGACTTGACAATTTAGAACAAGTGTTCTACAATCGAGACGTTGTCACCCTTTGACTAAGGAGGTCGAAATGGCTACGTATCGAAAAAATGGACTATCGGCGTTGTTTGGTAATTCGTCCAGGCGACGACGCGTACAAAGAGGCGCCGCCTGGGGCGGGATGATCGCCTTCGCGCTCCTTGCGTTTGAGGTCTTCAATTTCGGCTCCACGCAATTTGCTCTGACAGATATCCTGGGAGATTTGAGGTTCGCAGGCTTCCGCTGGGCCAGCATCCTTGCGATTGCTTTCTGCGCCATTGATTTTGCCGGCATTGCCCGCATCTTCACCCCCGAACAGGGCCGCGATGAACCAGCCGAGGTCTGGTATTTGTTTGGAGCATGGTTTCTGGCGGCGCTGTTCAATGCATCGCTCACGTGGTGGGGTGTGTCGATTGCCATCGTCAACCACTCCAGCGCCAGCGGAGATGCGGTCATAAGCGCCAGCGTTATGACCAAAGCCGTACCGATCTTTGTCGCGGCCATGATCCTTCTAATCCGCGTGCTGTTGATCCAAACCTTCTCGATTGCGGGAGACAGACTTTTCACTACAGACCGTCAGCACTCCTACAACAGCAATTCCCGCTCACGCCCCGCACAAAAACAGAATTATCGTCCGGCCGCCACACCGTCACTGCGCCCAGCATCGAGCATCAACCGCCCGGTAAATTCATATCGCCCCAATCCTGCGCCCAAACCGGCACGTCAATCATCGTTTACGCCTCCAGAGCCTACTTATCACAACCTGTCCTTCAACGGCTCCAGTGATGCTGACCGCTCCTACGATGTCTAATTTCGCTGGAGAGTCATCCAGCAGCCATTTATAGTAAATACCGAACTCATATTCGAGCTCGGGTTTCCAAGCCAAAATTGAGGAACCTATACTTATGTCCCGCGCTCGCACTTCCAACCAAGAAAACGGGCAGACAGCCGCAACCTCAAATGGAAGCGGCTGTCTGTCACTTTACTCACTTCCAATATTGAGTATATTCACGATCACATTCCTAATCACAGCGCTTTCACTGAGCACGCCAGTCACCATATCTGCATCTTCGCAGATCCATTCTGCAAACCTATCCCCCATCTTCACACAGGAAATCCAATACTGGGCGAAAGACATCACACGATGGGCAAACGCCTCCTCCCTCGATCCAAACCTGGTTGCCACTGTCATGCAGATCGAATCCTGCGGCGACCCTCGTGCAGTTTCCAGCGCCGGTGCAATGGGACTCTTCCAGGTGATGCCCTATCACTTTCAAACGAACGAAAATCCCTACAACCCAAACACAAATGCCCTGCGCGGGCTGGGATATCTTTCCCGTTCACTGAACACAGCCCGCGGAAACGTTAGATTGGCGCTTGCAGGCTACAACGGAGGCATCGGCGTCATCCCACGCGGTGAATGGACCTGGGCATCGGAAACCATGCGATACGTGTACTATGGAGCACCGATATATGAGGACGCGCGCGCAGGGCTGACAGCAAGCCCAACCTTGGAGGAATGGTATCGGAAGTATGGTGCCGGCCTCTGCCGACAGGCCAGTGCCAGGCTGGGGATTACCCCTTAGATGTATCCTCACCCAACAAAGGCAGCCAGATCGCAAATGTGGTTCCCTGCCCATCCTTTGAGTCGACCTCGATGCGACCCCCGTGATGCTCAACGATCCACTTGGTAATGGATAGGCCCAAACCGAAGCCGGTCGCCCGGCCGCGCGTACGCGATTTCTCGGCACGATAAAAACGTTCGAAGATGTGAGGCAGATCCTCGGCGGGGATGCCGGGCCCAGTGTCCCGACAGATGATGCGCGCCTGATCGGCAACTTTGGAAACGCTCAGGAATACGTCACCGCCCTCGGGCGTATACTGAATCGCATTTGCCACAAGGTTGATGAGAACCTGCTTTAGACGATCACGGTCGCCATGGACCCGCAACTGATCGATCTCATTCAAATGAACGTGAACCTTGTTACCGGCAATAACCCACATTTCCTGAAACACTTCAGTGATAAGAATATCCAGTTCAACCGGCTTGAACGTGAGAGGCAGTTTCCCCGATTCAGCCTGGGCCAGCATCAGCAGTCCGCCCACCAAGCGGGTCAGCCGCCCCGCCTCCTGGTCGATACTCGTCAGAGACTCCTCATCGAACTGCTTCATGCGGCGGATCAGATCGACATTGCCCTTGTTGACCGTCAGAGGCGTACGCAATTCATGGCTGACATCCGCAAGAAAGCGATGCTGTGATGTAAACAGGCTTTCCAACCTCTCGAGCGTTCGGTTGAAGGTATTCACAAGGCTACCAATT
>DATHRQ010000455.1:0-4098 GCA_035465095.1 Anaerolineales bacterium
CAGCACACCAGCGCCTCGCTGGTCGTCAGCGAAAACTGGGACCCGACCGCCCGCGCCGATCTGGAAACGTTTATGGAACGCCTCGTCCCTGAAAAGGACACCTGGTACACCCACCATCTCGAAGGTACGGACGATGCCACTTCGCACATCCGCGCCATGCTGACGGATACCAGCCTCACGGTCCCGGTGGATGCGGGGGATTTGTCACTGGGACGATGGCAGGGAATTTACCTCTTTGAGCATCGCGCGCGTCCGCATGTGCGGAAAGTGTTGATGCGCGTTTTGCAGGTTGATTAAACTGATTTATTGGGAAGTGTGAAGCAGAACGTCGAGCCTTTTCCCGGGCCTTCTGATTCGACCCAAATTTTCCCCCCATGCGTTTCGATGATGCGTTTTATCAGCGCCAGCCCGATCCCCGTGCCTTCGATGTTCGGGTTGAGCGTTTCAAACAGGCCAAATATCTTTTCGTGATACTGTTCCTCGATACCCATACCGTTATCTTTCACGTAAAAGATCGGCTGCTTCTCCTGACCGCGAACCCCGAGCTCAACGACAGGAACGGCCTGCTCTCCCATGTATTTAACGGCGTTATCGATCAGGTTCTCGAACACTTCACGCAGGCGGGTGGGGTCGCCGTAGATATTTGGGAGATCGGGGGCTATGTTCACGCTGACGTTCCTTGATCGGATGTGGGCGTCCACGCTGTCAAGGGCGTCCTGAATCAATCGATGGGTATCAATTTCCCTGGGCGGGTTGACGATGCGTCCAATTCTCGAAAGCTCAAGCAGATCAGTGAGCAGGTCGTCCATTTTGTCTGTTGCATTGGAAATGCGTTCAAAGTCGTGTTGAATTTTGTCCTGTCTGTTTTTTTTCATATCGCGACTTAACATACCAAGGAAGCCTTTGATAGTGACCAGCGGACTTCGCAGATCGTGTGAAACAGTGTAGGTGAAGCGTTCGAGTTCCGCAACCTGGTTTTGTAGTTGCGCGTTCAGCAGCAGGATTTCCTCTTCTGCACGAGTTTTTTGCTGCACCACCTGTTCCAATTCCAATGCGTAGGATCGGGTGCTCTCCAGCGCCTTTTGAAGCCTGCGCATGACCATATACAGGAGGGTGGTTGCCACTCCCATCAGTGTAAGAACGATCAGGAGCTTTGCCGCCGGTGATGAAAAAACCAGTGGGGGAGGGATTTGTCCCATACTATCCAGATACCCAATGACAAGTATGCTCACTACCGACAGTGACCCAAAGATCACCACACCTCTTCTGTTGATCAGAAAACCTGCCAACAGCAGGGTGACAGTAAACGCGCCCAGGGCAGGGCTCTCCAATCCATTCGAACCAATGACCTGTACCACTGTAGTAAACCATTGGAATGCGACAAATGTCCACGCCACAAATTCGACATATCCTTTTCGCAAAGTTACCAGTAACGAGACGATGATAATCGGACCGATAATTACCGATAAGTTGAAAAATACCTGATTAGTGATTGTGGCTCTGCCCGAAAATGCCAGTAAAAGTGCGATGACGATTGCCCCAAGGAGGAGCATCAAAATGATGTGCAGAGTGCGTGCGATGACAGTTCTCTCATCATCGTTTTCAAAAATTGAGGGAGTGAGAATCTCGACAATGTATCTAAAGATTTTGTTCATTGTTTCCTCAAGATTGGCGCCGTCAGGCAATGCGCCGCGCCGTAGCCTCCCACAAGTTTATTCAAATCTGCATGGATCACTTTGAAGCCACGCGACTCCATTTCACGGATCACGCGTTTATTCCTTGAAAGCGCCACAAGCACCTTGTTGTTTCCAAAATTTAAGAGATTGACCGCGTAGTCCTTTTGTTCCTGGGCTGTGACCTCTATCAGCTCGATCTGTTTATCGCCGATAAAGTCTCTGAAAGATCCCATCTCCTCAGTAGTAACCTTGCCGTTTCGGTTCGTCAGTTTCAGCACTATCCGGCTGTCGATCTCGTTCCCGGCAAGGACAAGGTTGCCGGCCAGCGGAATCCAAAACATATCGAGGTGCATGACCTGCATATGCTCCGTGGTCGGTTTGGCCGGTGAAGCAGATTCCTTCTCGTGTCTCTCATTGACGACAGCTACAACCTGAATTCCCTGTTTTTCAAGATTTTCACCGATCTTTCCATATAGATCCTCCACAGCAGACATTGTCGTGCGCGCCCCAACGCCGATGTAACAGGTGTCGCCGAGGATGATCGCGTCGCCGCCTTCGATGGTCCCGTCTTTGATCTCGACAAGAAACTCCCCAAGCCCCAGTTCCTTCAAGGCGACCTTGTAAATTTCTGTTTCCGGTCTTCGGATATCCCAGCGCATGGAGGAAATGACGATCTGGTTCCCAAGTGTATTTGACTGGTCGCGCCCATAAAATATGTTGCAGATGGGAAAATCATGCGTGAGGGACAACTGGTGATTCAGTTTGACAGCGTTCATTTCCCCGTAGGCTTCGACATCTTCCTGTAAAACCTTGTGGATATCCGCCTTGACCTGCTTGTGGATTTCGTCTATTGATATGGTGAATTCACTGTCTTCCAACTCAGCAATTTTTTCCTGCCTGAAATTCTCATAGTATTCATCTGCGCGTTGGATGAGTTTACGTTCCAGTTCATGAATGGAATCGGGAAGATTCGGAATATCCATTTTTGCGAGAGCGCGGACGTAGGCATCTTTTGCGCGGATGACCCTGACGCCCTCCTTTTCGATCAGGGTCTGCATGCGGCGGAATTCGGTCCGTGCTTCCCGCACTTCGTAATAGCTGAAGAACAGGCTTTTCGATTTCGGCAGCAGCTGCGCCAGCAGCGCCTCGCACCCGGGTTCCCCCCAGACGAGGACTTCCTGCAATGGATGGGTCTCATCGATGATGTTCGGTTTCATAAATCTCCAATACAAAACAGACCAAACCGTTTGAAAAGTTCAGTCTGTTTGTAAAAGTTTATCGTATTTTATACACCTTGTTCGCCAAAACTACATCACATCTGGTGCCTGAATGTCGAGCAGACGCAAAGCGTTGGCAATGACCTGCCTTGAGGCAGCTATTAATTGCAGACGGGCGTTTCGGATGTTTTCATCTTCTGTCTGCAGGACAGGCACGGCATGATAGAACGAATGGAAGGCGTTGGCCAGATCGTAGGCATAGGCGGCCATCACCAACGGACGGTATTCATTGGCCGCCTGTTGTACCGCGTTCGGGAAGCGCGAGATCTGTTCGATCAGTTCGATCTCATGTTTTGTAAGTTCAAAGTCGAAGGTTGCAGGTTTAAGGTTTGAAACATTAACACCCGCTTTTTTTAGGATGGAATTTGCGCGCACGTGTGCGTTCTGAATATATGGGCCTGTCCTGCCGTCGAAGGATAATGCCTCGTCCATATCGAAGACAATATGTTTGTGATTGTCCACTGACAGAATGGAGTAAACCAAAGCGCCCAGACCGATCTGCTTTGCAATCGTTTCACGTTCGTTTTCTGGGATGTTTCCGCTTCGTTCAGATTCCACCGCCAGCACGCGTTTGATCGATTCGTCCAAGACATCTTTGAACAGAGTGACGCGCCCTTTTCGCGAAGACATACTGCCCTCAGGCAATGTCACATATCCGTAGGATAAATGAAAACATTTGGCGGCTTGGGGAAAGCCCCACATTTCCAAAATCTTGAACGCCTGCTGGAAGTGCAGTTCCTGCCGGAAGTCCACAACATAGATCGAGCGGTCAACCTGATATTTCTCAAACTTCTCTTTTGCCAGGGCAAGGTCTTTGGTCAGATAGAGCGATGTTCCATCGCTTCGCAATATCACTGCGGTGCGATATTTTTCCTTTTCAAGCCCCAGTTTCTCATCGATCTTGACGATCACTGGGCCGCCCTGCGGACGTTCGTCGGTGGCAATCCCTTTTTCGATCAATTCCTCCACGATGGCTTTGGACGGTTCATCCACTTCGCTTTCATAAAACCACACATCCATTTTCACATCGAGCATGTCCAGAATGTCGCGCAGTTCTGCAAGGCTCCATTCGCGTGTTGTCTTCCATAACTCACGAACGGATTCGTCACCGGCATCCCATTTGCGATACATCTCACGGCGTTCGG
>DATHRQ010000456.1:0-5606 GCA_035465095.1 Anaerolineales bacterium
TATTAACATACCATGTTGGAGTACAATACATCTATTCCATATGTCCCTGCCGCGGAACGGCAGGTACCTTAAACACAAAGGAGAGTTCCCCATGTACCATACCCTTATCGTCGTCGGCAATGTCGGCAAAGATCCCGAAATGCGCTATACGCCCTCGGGGCAGGCAGTCACATCCTTTTCAGTTGCCACCAATCGCGAATATACCACCGGCAATGGCGAAAAGGTCAAAGAGACCATTTGGTTCCGCATCACCACGTGGGGCAAACAGGCGGAAGTCTGCAACCAATATGTCAAGAAGGGCATGAAAGTATTGGTCGATGGACGTCTCACGCCGGACAAAGCCACCGGCGGACCGCGCGTCTGGACGAAAAACGACGGAACGCCGGCCGCATCCTTCGAAGTGACGGCTGGTACCGTCCGATTTTTATCCTCTCGCGGAGAGACCAGCGAAATGTCCACACAAGGCGGTGGCGGCTATGAAAGCGCCGAGATGCCATCGGAAGATGATATTCCATTCTAAAAGACTGATGAACAGGTCTGATGAAGAACAGGTCTGATGAAGCGGGGTCCCGTTTGATTGGACCTTTTTTTATAAATACGGATTAACCATGGCCACACCCACTCCACAAAAACCTGCGCCCGGTCCAAAGATCGAGATACCGGATGAACTCAAACCATTGTATACCAACCTTGCACGGATATCGCATTCGCCTGCAGACATCGTCATGGATTTTGCACAACTTCTGCCGGGAGAACAAAAAGCGATTGTCCAAGCACGGATGCTCATGACACCGTTGAGCGCAAAACTGCTCCTGCGCGCCCTCCAGGAGAACCTGGCCCGCTACGAAGCGGCCTTTGGAGAGATCAGCGTTCCCAAAAACAACAACCTGGCCGATAACCTCTTCAGGGGCATCCAGCCGCCCGAACCGCCCAAGGAATAAACCAAGAAAGCGAAGGTATCTATGCATAAACTCGAAAAGATCGCCGAACAGATCCGCCAGAATTTCGAAATACGAACAGCCATAAGGGACCAGGCACTCAAGCAGACCCGTCAGCTTACCCGCGCCTGCTCACTGGCCATCCGCGCCGTGCATCGCAACGACCTCGACATCATGGAAGAACATTTGCAGGAAGCACAAACGCTGGCCGACAAGATAAGAGAAAACCTCAAGGATCATCCCGAACTGCAATATGCCGGCTACACAAAAGACGCGCTAAAGGAATTTGTGGAGGCCAACATAACCTGTTCCCTGATCCAAAATCAGGCGCTGCATACGCCCGAAGAACTGGGGGTGGACGACGCCACCTACCTCAATGGACTGGCAGAGGTAGTCGGAGAACTTCGCCGCCGCATTCTGGATATCCTGCGCTCCGGTTATTCTCAAGAGGCCGAACGCTTCCTTAATCACATGGACGATATTTATTCCATCCTTGTCACCATGGATTTCCCGGATGCGATCACCCACGGCTTGCGCCGTCAGACCGATCTGGCCCGTAGTCTCGTCGAAAAGACACGCGGTGATGTCACCTTCAGCCTGCGCGGCGAAGACCTGACACAAGCCATCAGTACATTGAGCAAGCAGTTGACCGGCAAAACCATCGACGTCGAAGAAGCGAAGCGGAGCGGTTTATCCGTCCATTTGAAAGAGGATGAATAGGCAGTGAAGCGGGGAGGCCATAAATTTCCGCTGCTTGTTTACAGGCACCTGCTCAATCGCTGGTGGACACCCATGTTTGCGATTGGGCTCGTGATGTTCGCACTGGCCTACGAACAATATACGCATCCCATTTATAGATTCGTTGCGTGGCGCTGGCAGTTGTTCGCTGGGATCGGCATACTCGCAATACTGATCGGCATCTTTTTTCTGGTTATCAGACACATTGCCTACGTGCAGGCTTTTCCGGGGTATTTAAAATTTGTCACACCTTTTATGCGGTTCAACATTTCCTTCAAACGCATCCACAAGACGACGACAACCGAAATGCGGCTGCTCTTCCCTCCAAAGAGCCTGTCCAATTGGGTCAAGGATATCTTTCAGCCGCTTGCCAGCAAGACCGCCATCGTACTCGAATTGAAGGGATATCCCATTTCGCCGGTTATCATGCGGATGTTCCTTTCACGATTCTTTTTCAAGGATAAGACGCCCCATCTTGTGATCCTGGTGAACGATTGGATGCGGTTAAGCTCGGAGATCGACAGTTTTCGGACCGGTACAAATCCATATGCGAGGCCGGCGAAAAAACGCAGGAATAATTCCATATTATCAAGATTGCCCCGTAAATGAGGATCTATTTCGCCTGTTCGATCACCGGCGGACGCGAGTTCGAATCGGTGTTCCAGGCAATTGTCCATGCCTTGGCAGATAATGGCCATGATGTACTATCAGCTCATCTGGTTGAATCAAACGTAATGGAGATGGAAGCGGCGCTCAGTCCCGAGGAGGTGTATGCGAGAGATACGGCATGGATACAAACCTGCGACGTCCTGATTGCCGAGGTAAGCTCGCCTTCGCATGGAGTGGGATATGAGATCGGGTTTGCGCTTGGGCTTGGGAAACCGGTTCTGGCCTTGTATCAGCAGGGACGAAAGGTCACAAAAATGATCAGCGGAAATCCGGACGAGAACCTGACCGTTGAGATGTACTCTGCAAAAAAGAACGCCATTCGAATAGTGGAAAACTTTCTTGCACAAGGATGGTGAACAATGTCACCGCTTTTCGATTACTTTCCATATTGTTGCTAGAAGAATATGTGGGATATGATACCCGTGGAGACAACACAAGACACCTCCAAATGCTCCTCATTGTCTCCTCCTTTGGCGAAAGCCGCCGTTGAGTGATTTGCTTAACGGCGGCATCGTATTTTAAAGTGAGTATTTATTTGGCAGGCGGCTTTTTTACAGGCAGGACGATGAAAAAGGAACTGCCCTGCCCCACCGTGGATTCGACCCAAATGCGTCCACGATGCGCATCCACGATGCTTTTGACGATCGCCAGACCCAGGCCCGACCCCTGCTGTTTATTCATGTTCTGACCCCTGTAAAATTTGTCAAAGATGTGAGCCTGATCGTGGGCAGGAATACCGGGGCCGTTGTCGGTCACCTGAAGGATCACCTGGTCGTCCTCGGCTTTAATCGATATATTGACCTCGCCGTTCTTGTTCGAATATTTGATGGCATTCCCAACCACATTATCGAGCACCTGACGCAAACGGACAGGGTTGGCCTGCAACGGCGGCAGGGATTCGGCAATATCCGTTCGCACCTTGATTTGCTTGGATTTGATCTGTCCCTGCAGCATGTCAAGCGTATATAGAAGAAGTACATCCAACTGCACAAGTTCGCGGCGGGTATCCAGGCCCGCTTCGATGCCGCCCAGATCCAAAAGGTCATTGATGAGCGTGGTGATATGTTTCACGCTTTCCTGAATCCGATTCAGGAATTCCTTTTGGCTATCGTTGAGTGATCCCGTACGGGAGATCAATTCGGTATATCCGATCACGGAGGTCAGAGGCGAACGCAGGTCATGGGATACGGTATGAACCACATCATTCCGGACACGGTCGACCTCCTTAATGTAGGTGATATCCTGCATGGTGAATGCATATCCAATATCTGGGATGGTCGTGATCTGAGCGCTTCCCACCCTTCCATCGGGAAAACTGATCTCCTGGTGCTGCAGCGGGTCGTTATTGATAATGTCCGAAAACATGACCAACAGGTCGGGATGATTGATCACCTCCATAGCAGCTTTGCCAATAATCGTCTTATTGTCCAACCCAAAGGTCCGGCACATGGCAGGGTTCAAAAGCAGGATGTTGTTTTCCCAATCGAGGATCATTACGCTATCGTGAATGCTGTTGAACACAGTCTCCAAGCGCATACGTTCAGCCTCGGAAATACGGGCTTTTTTCTTGAGCGAAGTTGTCGTTCGATTTACTTCACGGCGGAGCCAATCGCCCACGCGATAGGCATGTTTCAACGCCCCTTCAACCGTACCAACAATGTCATCTGTCTTCAGTGGGGGCGACAGGTACCCATTCACGCCAAGTTTGAAGATCTTTTTTACAAGCTCAGGTTTTGCCTTTTCAGTATAGATCAAAAACGGCAGGGTCGGAAACCGCTCAAGCAGTTCTTCAACGATAGCCAGACCATCGTGACCGTCGAATTTTTCCCCAACCATTAAGAGCGCGGGTGTTGATTCCTGTAATATGCGACTGAGTGATGTTGTATCGCTGGCGATGGCTGTCTCATAATTAACGGCACGCAGCGCGCTTTCCATCAATTTCAAGATATGAGATTTGTCCAGCGCCAACAAAATGAGGTCTTTTTTGGGCATAAGAGTAAGGTAATTTTACTTGGTTTTTAGCTTCATGGGCGGCAGAATAAACTTACATGCTGCCTGCTGTATCAACACGGCTCCATTGTAACACTCACAACATATGGGCGATACAACAGGGCATTGCAACAAACTGTTAAGATTTCATATGGATAAAATGGGATGCGAACGGCCTGTGGTGATCCCCTTATGATTCTGGATGGACAATTCGGGTCCAAAGCGACCGAGCGCCTGATTCTGTTTTTCAGACAAGGCACCCAACTGACGCAGGATCTCCAGCGTCACTGCCGGGCGCACACGATTGCTCGGCTCAAGACGCATATTTCTATGCAAAGCGTCACCATCAGAAACTTTGAACGCGATGCCCACGCCGGGCGAATCATCTCCCAGAACGCCGGGCAATAAACCAGCGATCTGATATCCCTCCGCGCCGCGTTTGCAGAGTATCTTCCCCTCCCCTGCTTTCATCAGTTCACAATCGAATTCGCCAGGCCCGCTGACCATTTCAGGATGGGTTGTCATGGCAGAGGTGACCTTGCGGCAAGCCCACGCCCGCGCAGGTGATAACGCATGCGGATCGCAGAATCGGGCCATGGCGTATGCCGCGTTATACAACGGGACGGCAAAGTTCGGCGCGGAACAGCCGTCGATGCCGAGATGGATCTCCTCGGGCGGAACCAGACACATTTCTGAAAAGGAGGCGAGGATGTCCTGTTGAACGGGATGTTCGATATCGAGATAATTTTCCAGCGGGAGGTTCCGCATCTTCGCATATGCGAGAAAGGCAGTATGCTTGCCGGAGCAGTTATTGCGGTTCGCTGCGGGCGATCGGTCATTCGCGATCAATGACTTGAAAGCCTCCACATCGCCGGGCATATGCACGCCGCATTGCAAGCGGGTTTCATCGATACCGACCTTCTTCTGCATCTCCTCCACAGTTTGCACATGCATGTCAGTGCCTTCATGCGAAGCGCAGGCAAGTGAAAGTTCGCGCAGCGTGAAATTGAAATGCTCCACACCCCCATTTTCCACAAGCGGCAAAACCTGAAACGGCTTGGCGCTGGAGCGCAAAAAAGCGACCATGTGCGGGTCGCCTTGTGATGCAATCAATTTTCCGTTCGAGTCAATAACTGCGATGGAACCATAGTGAACGGATTCAACCACACCTCCGCGCGTTGTTTCAAAGAGGGGCTGCGCGTCCACTATTCATCCACGGCCTGTCGTGATGCAGGCAGATAATGACGGACGTAATAATTGTGAAGCCCAAAA
>DATHRQ010000457.1:0-4028 GCA_035465095.1 Anaerolineales bacterium
AAAATTACAAACGGCATTCCCGTTTCTGTCAAACGCGGCCAGGCCATGTATATACCGCGCCTATTGATATAAGATGGGCCAGGCCCGACAATACTATCTTGTAAAGCGGGAAGCTGACCAAAAACAACAAAATACAAGATAAACAACAAGACTAAAAGAGGAATATTACGATTGAATTCGATATAGGCCAGGGCTATCCGGCTCAACAGCCAGTTGGATGAAAGGCGAGCCAAAGCGATCAGGGTTCCAAAAATGGTGGCAGCGACAATACCCGTCACGGATACCAGCAAGGTATTTACCAAGCCGACCAGGAACGCCCGGGCATAGGTCATGGAGGGCGTGTACTCAATGGGTGGGTTACTGATAGGAAAGCCGGCAGCCTCTTTCAAAAAGCCATAGGTCAGAGTCATATTGCGGGCTTCAGCCGCCTCCAAAAAATTGATGGCCGCCCATATCAAAAAACCCACAACAAGTATGGTGGATACAACCTGGGCAATAACGTTAAGAACTCGTTCATCCCTATAAAAGGGGATGCTGGTGCTCTCTTGAGATGTCATCAAGCTCTTCCTTGCAGGATTATGAGAGGAAGGGTGCGTCCATTGTATGGACGCACCCTTCTTTAGGATAGTTACAAACTATTTGATCGGCGGAGCATACAGAATACCGCCATTGCTCCATAGTTCATTCGGGCCACGCGGTATACCAATGGGACCTATGTTACGTTCGTAGATCTCGCCATAGTTACCGACAGCAGCGATCGCTCTGGCCAAAGCATCGGGGTCGAGGCCCAGGTCGGAATAACCCCAATCGCCCTCATCACCACCAAGCATGAATCGAGCTGCGATGCTATCACCGGTCTTCATCTCTTCGACGTTTGCCTGGGTAATACCCAATTCTTCAGCGTTGATCAAAGCATACATGACCAGTTTGACCGTATCAAACCAGGCATCGTCGCCATGTGGGACAGCCGGTGTGAGCGGTTCTTTTGAAATAGTGTCGGGCAGGATGATGTGAGCATCCGGATCAGCAAAACCGATGCGGACAGATGCCAACTGGGATTTGTCACTGGTGGTCACGTCACAGCGACCATCTTCATAGGCACCGTATACAGCCGCAGTCTCTTCAAAGATTACTGCTTCATAGGTCATGCCATTCTGTCGGAAGAATGTAGCCAGGTTCTGCTCGGTTGTGGTACCACTGGTTACGCAAACGGTCGCACCGTCGAATTCATCAGTGGATGTAATGCCGCTATCTTCCCGAACCATGAACCCCTGTCCATCGTAGAACATCACGGTTGTGAAATTACCCCACTGTGCGTCACGGCTGGATGTCCAGGTAACGTTACGGGTTAGAAGATCAACCTCCGCTGTCTGGATGGATGGACCGCGATCAGCAGCGGTCAAAGGCACAACCTCGATCGCATTGGCATCCCCCAATACAGCAGCAGCAACAGCACGGCAAAGATCGATGTCGAAGCCAGCGTTGTTACCGGAATCATCCAGCACACCAAAGCCAGCCAGGTCAGTACGGCCACCACAGATCAGTGTACCGCGCTCCTTAACGCGGGCGAGAATCGAACCGGCCTCTTGAGGTTCAGGGGCTTCGGTCTCTGCTGGTGCTACGGTTGGTGCAGCGGCGCCACAAGCGGCAAGTACCATGCTTGCGACCATTAATATCCCCGTTAGTGCAATTAGTTTACGCATTTTCTCCTCCTTATAGAGAAATTTAGTAGGGTGGATAGATTTTATTCGATCAACTTGTTACTTGCGGTAAATTGAGCAGGTACCTCCTTTCTCTAGTTGCAATTTATATTATAGTATAAAAATCGAACTCATAAAAAAATTATATAAAATCAACCAAAACTTGTGCACACAAATGCAAAATGCGCCCGCGTCAATCTTGCGAGGTCGTCCACAGGCAGCCTTATACTTAGCCCCCTCTGGCCACCTGAGATATTTATTTCAGCGTATTCTTTTGCCGAATTATCGATCACGACTTGAAAGCCTTTATTTATGAGCGCCAGGGGCGATATCCCTCCCGACTGCAGGCCGGTTAACTGCTCAGCTTCGCGTTCGGTGGGCAGGTGGACTTTCTTTTCGCCGATTGCGGACGCCAGTTTCTTTAGGTCGACCGAGGCTGGAGCTGGTATGACGACCAACAGGGGCTTGCCGGGCTTTGTACGGGTGACGACGATGGTTTTGAAAACAGAACCAGGCTCAAGGTCGAGAAGACGCGCCACGTCCAGAGCGGTGTGTTTTTGCGTGGGGAGTTCAAACGCCTTGTAGGAGACTTTCCGGGAATCCAAAAAACGAGTGACGTTATTCACTGAGGGCACTGCGACCTCCATGCAATTCTAATCCACCAGATTTTACCGCATAGCCAAATCATACAATTTGTCTCAATATCATGTCCAAATTAGCGTTTTATGAATAACCTGGAGACGGATTTTTTCACCGCGTAGTAAAATATCCCGGAATGAAAAATTCGACCGCGGTCATTCCTCTCAAGAAACTGCTTGATGTGCTCCCCAAGCATTATTCGCCGGCAGACAGGGAGTTGATTCAACGCGCCTATCGAATGGCAGAGGAGGCGCACCGCGGACAGAAACGACAATCCGGCGAGCCTTATATCAACCACTGCCTGGCCGTCGCCATCATTCTGGCTGAACTGAGCGTACCGCCCGAAGTTGTGGTTGCTGGAGTGCTGCACGACACGGTGGAGGATACGAATGTAACCCTTGCCGATATTCGGCGCGATTTCAGCGAGACTGTCGCCAAACTCGTAAACGGGGTAACCAAACTGACAAACCTGCCGCGTGTCTCGCGCGGCGACCAACATGCCAAGAAAAGTGCCGACGACAAATCACAAGCCAAGCAGTCAGAAGCGCGCAGCCGCAAACAGGACCTGAAATCTGAGACGCTTCGAAAGACGTTCCTTGCCATGGGCGAGGATGTACGCGTTGTTTTGATCAAACTGGCAGACCGTCTGCATAATATGCGCACCCTCCATCACACCCCGGAGGAAAAACAACGGCGCATCGCCAAAGAGACGTTGGAAATATTTGCCCCGCTGGCAAACCGGCTGGGCATCTGGCAGATCAAGTGGGAGTTGGAGGATCTTGGCTTTCGTTACGTCGACCCGCAGAAATACAAGGAGATCGCCGAAAACCTTCAGGAAAAACGCCCCGATCGGGAAAAAGAGATCGAGAAGATAAAAGTCGACCTAACGAAAATGCTCGCTTCCCACAACATCAGCGTTGAGATCAGTGGCCGGCCCAAGCACATTTATTCGATATATAAAAAAATGACAAGGAAGGGCAAGCCCTTCGATCTGGTGCGGGATGTACGCGCCGTGCGCCTGATCGTATCGGATGTGCCGTCCTGCTATGCCGCACTGGGGGTCATCCACACCACCTGGCGCCCCATCCCTGGCGAGTTCGATGATTACATCGCCGCGCCCAAGGACAACTTCTATCAATCGTTACACACGGCCGTGATCTACGACGACAAACGCCCCCTGGAAGTGCAAATAAGAACCGCTGAAATGCACCAGAACGCGGAGTATGGAATCGCATCGCACTGGCGTTATAAGGAGGGCTCACGCGGCGCTTCGAATAAGGTATACGAGAAACGCATCAACTGGCTCAGGAGCATGATGGAATGGCGCTCGGAGGTCAACGATGCGCACGAATTTGTGGAGGGCATGAAAACGGATGTCTTTCAGGATCGCGTCTACGTCTTCACCCCGCGCGGCGACATCATCGATCTTTCGGCAGGGTCCACAGCCATAGATTTTGCATACCACGTCCATACCGATATCGGACATCGCTGCCGCGGCGCGCGTGTCAACGGAAAACTCGTCCCTTTGTACCAGGAGCTTAAAACCGGCGACCAGGTTGAAATCCTGACGGCGAAGCGGGGCGGTCCCAGCCGGGATTGGTTGAATTCGAACCTGGGGCTGGTCAAAACGCAGCGCGCCCGCTCCAAGATCAAGACCTGGTTCAAGAAACAGGAGGTGGAACAAAATCT
>DATHRQ010000458.1:0-2091 GCA_035465095.1 Anaerolineales bacterium
GTTTCAGAGTCTCACGTGATAAATATTGTAAACGTCAGCGTATTTCCGTCTTCAGAGGATATATAATCGATATTGTCCATGGTCTGGTAGATCAGGAATAAACCCAAACCGCCCAATGGGCGGTCTTCAAGCGCGGCTTCCACATCGGGTTTTGGGGCAGATGCAGGCTCAAAGACATGGCCAAAGTCCGTGATCTGCACCAGGATACGGTCCGATTCGATGCGAAAAGAGAGGATGATCGAGCCAGGGTTCATGCCTTTATATCCGTGTTCGATGATGTTGGTACAGGCTTCGTCCACAGCCAGTTTCAATTCGAATACCGTTTCATCCGGGACATTGGACCTGGCACAGCAGTCCGAGATAAATTCCCGAAACACTGACAATGACTCCACCTCGGCGGCGCGGGTGATTTGAAAACGTTCAGACATCGGCAACTCCTAAGCTAATACTCTGCATCCGGGAAAGTGACCACCCCAGCATGGCGGCCCACCTGCTTGATCATCTTCAGGTCATCCCATTTCTTGTCGAGCACCTGCAAAATGCCATCGTGGATCGCCCATGCACGTCCGCGAACGGTTTTCCATTGATCCGGCTGGCGGAAGGGCGTACTTCCATCCAGCGCTTTGTACAGCTCACCATTCGGCTGAAATTCTTTGTGGATCGTGTCCATCAACTGATGGCCTTTTGAATAGGCAAAACCGCGCTTCTCAAAGATCCACGCGGATACATATGTGAGCGGTTCGAGAAAGAAGGCATGATGCGCCATCATTGTCAAAAAAGTTTCAATATGTGTAAAGACGATGCCCGAACAACGCAATCCCTCGCGGATCTGTCCCGGCGCAAGCCCGGCCTGCATAGCCTTTTCCTCCTCGGGAAGGTTGCGTCGCACAGTGCCAAAGAGAGTTTCGACTCCTTCGTCATCGTAATCGGTTCGGAATTTTTTGCTGGTGGGGTTGTTGGCAATCAAAAAATTCAGGTCGATGCCGTTGTACTGGTTGTCTGCCAACTCGAGATAAAAGAACTCGTTCTGCGGGTCGTCTCCATACCAGGCGGTGATCCTGACCTTGTCACTCCCCTGCTCGGCATCCAGTTTTACCTGTTGCTGTTTCTCCAGGTTCTTCCACGTGCGCGGATTGATGTCGTATTTTGCCAGTACCTGAATGGGAATCAAGGTGCGATATAAACGAAGTTTGGGGTTCTCAGGCAAACTGTTCAACGCTTTTATGGTAACCGGCAAGCTCGCATTCCCGATCAGTTGGGAAACGGAAATCTCGCCCAAATCAGGGCCGATCTTTTTAGGCTCGGTATTTACTCGTAAGCGTTTGAACATGTGGAAGTTTCGAATTACAAATCGACACCCTCATTATAACGAACTTCAGGGAGAACAACTTGGCTAATATCAAAATATAGTTATAATCACACAATGGGGTTGAGAAAACTGTTATTGATTTTATAGTGTTTTTACTGGTTACGTACAAACCGTGTGAGAGTTAAATGCCCCAAAATGCTTCTGCATCCACAAATAGTACACCTAAAATTCGCATTTACCTGTTGGGGCATTTTCGTGTCGAACGTGGTGCAAAGCATGTTGAATTACCCACTCGCAAAGTCGAATCATTACTTGCTTATCTGATTTTGAATTCTGAGAGTCATGCCCGTGAGAAATTGGCGGCACTACTTTGGGGAGATTCACCCGATGCCGAAGCCCGTAATTCCCTGCGGAATGCTCTCGCAGTGCTCAACAAAAAACTGGGGCACGACCTTTTTATAATTGACAGACAAGTTGTCAAAATCAATCCCGATTATCCTCTCTGGGTGGACGCACTCGAATTTGATTTGCAAGCATCCGACTTTCTCGCCAATCCCGTTTCTGATTCAAATCTTGTCGATCTTGAACTCTATCAAAACGACCTGCTCACGGATTTCTATGACGATTGGATATTTCCACAACGCGAGCACTACCGTTCGCTCTTCCTTGAATCCCTCCTGCAACTCACACAACAGCTGCGTTCGCAAAGCGAATATAAAAAAGCCATCGGATTTGCTGAAAAAGTACTCTCTTTAGATCAAACAAACGAACGGGCACATCAA
>DATHRQ010000459.1:0-15628 GCA_035465095.1 Anaerolineales bacterium
AAACGGGATTCCGCTCTACGCGCTCGAATCAAAACAACCTATGGCCTGCTTCGACCTGATCGGCTTTACCCTCCCATACGAGACACTCTACACCAACGCCCTCAACGTCCTTGACCTCGGCAATATCCCCCTGCGCACGCATGAGCGGTATGAGAGTCATCCTCTCATCATTGCCGGAGGGCATTCGACCATGAACCCTGAGCCGATGTATGCGTTCATCGATGCATTCGTAATTGGAGAAGGCGAAGAGGTCATTCACGACATTATCGATGTGCTTCAAAGGCATAAAAGCCAGCCAAATTACAAACGTGCCGAACTGCTATATGATCTTGCCAAGATCCCAGGTGTGTATGTGCCAACTTTTTACGAAGCAACCTACCTGGACGACGGCACCCTCGCAGCGATCGAACCGACCGTTGACGATATTCCAAAAATTGTAACGAAGCGCCTGGTCGCAAAGCTGCCTCCGCCGCCGACCCAATTTATCGTGCCGAACATCGACATCGTCCACAACCGCGTATCGGTGGAGATCATGCGCGGATGTACGCGCGGGTGTAGATTCTGTCACGCAGGGATGATCACGCGTCCCGTACGGGAAAGAAGCGTGGATGAAGTCCTTGAGGCGGCAGAGACCGCCATCAAGAACACGGGCTTTGAGGAACTGGCCTTGCTGTCTTTATCCTCCTCCGACTACGACAACGTTCTTGAATTGGTGACCAAAGTCGGCGAGAGATTTGAAGGCAAGCACCTGAAAGTATCGCTGCCATCATTACGGATTGAATCTGTTTCGATCGACCTGATGGAAAAATTGCGAGATAAGCGCTCAGGCGGCTTCACTCTTGCGCCCGAGGCCGCAACCGAACGCATGCGCCGTATTATCAATAAATTCGTTCCTGATGAGGAAGTCATCGATACCACACGCGAGATCTACCGCCGCGGATGGACGACCATCAAGTTGTATTTCATGATCGGTCATCCAAGCGAAACGCTCGAAGATGTGCAGGCCATTGCGGACCTATGCAAACGTGTACTTGCCGAGGGACGCAAGGTGATCGGCATGAAAGCCAAACTCAACGCAGGCGTGAGCACATTCGTGCCAAAATCACAAACGCCCTTCCAATGGGTCTCTTGTGATACGCCGGAACAGATCAAGGCAAAGCAGAATTTGCTCAGGCGCGAACTGGGGCGGGATAGGAACATCAAACTCAGCCTGACCGATGCGGAAGACTCATTCCTGGAAGCCTGGCTCTCACGCGGTGACCGCCGCATGGCCGAGGTCGTTTATTCGGCCTGGGAAAAGGGCTCGCGCTTTGACGCCTGGCGCGAAGGCAAAAAATATGATGCCTGGATGGAAGCATTCGAGGAACAGGGGCTCGACCCGCTCTTCTACACGCATCGCCAGCGCCGCACAGATGAAGTCTTCCCCTGGGAACATATTACGGCCGCTGTCCGCAAAAACTTCTTGTTCCAGGATTTCCGCATGTCGCTCGAAGGCGAGATCCGCGTGGACTGCCGCCTGGACTGTTTTGCCTGCGGCATCCTGCCAACCTTTGCCGGCATGCGCCGTGAAAATCCGGGCGACGTTTGGAAATGTCCAGATGTGAAATCTCCCGCACGAAGTGTAAAAAGCGGATCTGTGAACAACAATCAATTGCCGGTGGTCGGTGATTGATGAAAAAAACGAACAAGAAATTGTTTATCGAGCGCTTATTACGTGAACGCGACAAATTCGAATTGCTGCTCAATCGCGTGGGCTACACGCGCCGCATGGCCTTGAAAGGCGTCGCGGGGAAATGGTCGATCAAGGATATTCTCGCGCACATCTGGGCTTACGAACAGTTTATCGCCGACCGTATGCACGAGCTGCTCTACAACCAGCCTTACATTCCCTGTAAAACACAAACGGCTCTCGATGCGTTTCTCGATGAGCATGGCTACCCCGATTTTGGCTCTCCCCTTCTGGATGAGGATGCCCCCAATGAATGGGTCATCGAGAGGTATAGAAGCGTTTCCCTGGAGGATGTGGTTGCACAGGAGCTGCAGGCTTTCTCCTCCATCGTTTCAGCGCTTGAACAGATGCCCCAGGAAATGAGTATCCGCCACAACATCCACAATCGGGTTATTAAGCATACATATGAGCACTACCGCGAACACATGCGCGGGATCAAACGCTGGCTGAGGGTCAACGGAATCAAATTGAAGTAATGCGCATTCAAATCACATTTTCAAAACAGGGACCTCTACGCTACACAGGCCACCTTGACCTGCATAAATTATGGGAGCGTGCCGCACGCCGCGCCGAACTCCCGCTGGCGTATTCGCAGGGATTCCACCCACAGCCCAAAATGAACATCGCCTCCGCCCTTCCGCTTGGTTTTTCGTCCCGATGTGAACTGCTCGACATGAGACTCGAGCAGGACATTCCATTGGAAGGACTTGCCGAAAAATTAAACGCTACAATGCCCGAGGGTATTCGCGTTACACAAATCAATCAGATCGACGAACGCGCACCCGCCCTGCAGACTCAGGTGGTCTCAGCGGAGTATGAGGTCACTGCAAAGGAAACAGGCTTCGGATCTGATCTGAAACGGAGGATTGATTCTGTTTTGGAATCCGAGTCCATCATCCGCACCCGCCGCAACAAGGAGTATGACCTGCGCCCACTCATAGAAGAGATAAAACTGTTGTCTGACAATAAAATTTTCATGCGGCTTGCATCCAGGGAGGGTGCAACCGGCCGCCCCGAAGAAGTGCTGGACGTGCTGGACATCGCTTTTGAAGAAACCCGTATCGAAAGAGTTCGTTTGAATTTTCGATCATAATTCCTGGAGGAGACATGGCTTTGGCTGGGGCATTTTTCTTTGGCTTTGCGCCAATGTTCCTGTTTGCGGCATTTGTAAACTGGCTCGACCGCTATGAGAAGGAACCAAAACTCCTGCTGGGCGCAGCGTTCATTTGGGGCGTCGTAATCGCGGGCGGCGGAGCGTTTGTGCTTAACACAGCAGTTGGCATCGGCGTCTACTCGCTCACCGGTTCGGCAAAGGCGGCAGACTTCAGCACCACGTCCATTGCCGCACCGATCATCGAGGAGGCCCTGAAAGGGTTGGCCGTACTGCTGGTATTCTTGATGTTTCGCAAGGAATTCGATTCCATTTTGGACGGCATCGTTTACGGCAGCATTACTGCAATGGGTTTCGCCGCCATAGAAAATGTTCTCTACATTTATCGCAACGGCTTTCAAGAGGGCGGATGGGAAGGCTTCTGGATACTTGTATTCATCCGCGTTGTCCTGGTCGGCTGGATGCACCCGTTCTTCACAGCCTTCACAGGCATCGGCCTTGCCCTCGTGCGTATCAGCCGCAACGCATTGGTCAAACTCTTCGCCGTGCCCAGCGGATACCTGGTGGCAGTTGCCACACACTCCTTTCATAACACCTTCAGCAGTGTGATCGGCGGCGGAGGCGGATTTGTCCTCGGTCTGATTGCAGATTATTTCGGGTACGCCTGTATGCTTGGTTTCATCATTTGGATGATCGCCCACGAGAGGAATATTCTGAAGAATCAGTTGGTTGAAGAAGTGAATAACGGCATCATGACGAGCCGCCAATATAATACAGCCATCTCATTTTTCCAATCAGGAGTGCATCTTTCTGCACTGGCTTCGGGCAATTTCCGCGCAACGTCGCGTTTCTATCAGGCACTGGGCAAATTGGCACATAAGAAGGAACAAGCGCAACACATGGGTGATGTACTGGTAAATGCCCAGGTCATCGAAAGCCTGCGCGCGGAGATCGCGCTGCTTGCACCCAGTGCAAAAGCACATAAGCGCTTGTCACAGAAACACGAATACAAGCACTATGATAAAATTCCGCCGTCGCCCCCGTAGCTCAGTGGATAGAGCGTTGGCCTCCGGAGCCAGAAGCCTGAGTTCGAATCTCAGCGGGGGTACCATATTTTATCCATTGGATTAAAATTACCCAGTGCCCTATAAACCCAACAGGTTGATCTTTATCTTTATATCTCTGCTGATTGCAGGCTGCAGCGTCCAGGTGAAAAATGAAAGCACGCCAACAGCATCGCCTTTTATCGTAACCGCGACTCTCCCCGCCACGCCCAAACTACAACCCACCGAGACGCCTCAACCGCTTCCTCTGCAGCCGACGGTTGCCCCGCTTGCCGGGGTCACATCCACACAGTTGAATGTCCGCGCAGGGCCTTCCACCGCGAGCGAAGTGATCGGTATCATCCCGACGAACAGCACCCTCCAGATCACTGGGAAAGACATTGGCGGGAACTGGTGGCAGATCAATTATGAAGCCGGGGCCGAAGGCAAAGGCTGGGTCACAGCACAATACGTCGAAACAGGAGACAGTTCAGGGATCCCAGTGATCGGAGGCGATGGAACGGATCCTTCTGCGGGGAACACAGCGCTCGTCGTCCAGCAGATAAACATCCGCAGTGGGCCGGGCACGAGCTTCGATTCGATCGGTATCCTCAATGCGAACGACGTGGTCACCCTCACCGGCAAAAACAGCACTGGCACGTGGCTCCAGATCGATTACCCCCCCGGACCAGATGGAAGAGGCTGGGTTAATTCTGGATTTGTCAAAGCGGATGACGTAACAGACCCGCCCATCGTATCGGAAGGCGGGAGCGTGATCGGTACAGGCACTGCGGTGAACACGCCGATTCCCCCCCCCCCGACACTTGTCCCTGCCGCGATGGACTTCGACTCAGCAGACGCACCCATAAAAACCATCATACTCGGACAAGCCGCCAATACAATTCTATACAGCGGAGACGTTTCTTCCCCCGGCGGCGATACCGAAGATTGGATATCGGTCACCACAGGGCAGAACATGATTTATGCACGGATCGAATGTTTGGGAAGTGATCTGGTGGATGTTGAGATCGTTGGGAAAGGACTCAAGTTGATCTGCAATCAAACCCTGATGGCAATAGCGGTTATGCCGAACACAGCCTTCCTCATACATATCGAAGCGGTCGGTACAAGCCAGTTGCAATACACAAAATATCTGTTGGAGTTGAGGTCAAGCCGCTGATCCAAATGGCATTTGGACACCCTGTGCAACCGCCAAAATCGCCACCTTTTCGTTTGTGCCCGTTTGTACTAAAGGACCACTTTTATGGTAGAGTTAATGTGAATTTTCACACTTGGCGAGGGTAACCCTACATGAACGCTGACAAAATTCCCGATATCATCATTGGAAGACTCCCCATTTATTTACGCGCTCTTCAACGCATGATGGAAAAGGGCATACAAACAACAGCGTCGCAGGAACTGGGGGAAATGATCGGTATTTCTGCTGCGCAGATCCGCAAGGATATTTCACAATTTGGAGAGTTCGGCAAACAGGGGACGGGATATTCGATCCCGTTTCTGGTCGAGCGGTTGCAAAACATCTTAAAAGTGGATCGTATCTGGGACGTGATCATTGTCGGTCTTGGCGATATGGGACACGCACTGGCACGCTATAACGGATTCGGCAATCGCGGTTTTCAAGTGACCATGGTGTTCGATAACGACCCCGAAAAGATCGGGCAAATCGTAAATGATCTCGAAATATTCAGCATGGACGGCATGACCGATAAGATCAGGCAAAACAAGGTCAAGATCGCGATTCTGGCCGTCCCCGCTTCGGTCGCGCAGACGGTGGCGGACCAGTTGGTGAAGGCGGGGATCAAATCCATTTTGAACTATGCACCCATCCATTTGAATGTGCCAAATAATGTACTGGTGCAGCATATCGATCCTGCCGCACATTTACAAAGGATGACGTATTACTTGTAGTACATCGACGTTTTAAAATTAGCATTTAAAGGAAAAACCCATGGAAGAAAAAAACGAAGGAAGTGAATTGGAAGGCCAGCCGGCGAAGGAAGATCAAATCAACCCTCAGGCCCCTGAGGACTCCTCCAGCGAGCCTGCACCTAAATCTAAAAAAGAACCCAGCAAAGCGGGGTTATTTTTTCGCACCCTTTTGATATGGTTGGGCGTGATCGCCGTTGCATTTCTTACGGGCGTTGGAACATATCATTTCATGCGCTACGCACCTGTGGCAAAAACGTTGGAAGAGACACGATCCATACTCGATGAAGCAAATTCAGAATTGACCACACTTAGATCTGAAAAACAAAAAGCGGATGATACGATCTCTGCCCTTCAAGGCGACCTTGATATCGCCACCACGCACGTCGAGATACTGAAGTTGCTTGCAGACGCAAATGAAGCACGCCTGGCGCTTATCACGGAGGATATTGAAGCCGCCAAAACCGCATTGGAAAACTCGACGGAAACATTGGACGGCATCCTTCCCCTGATAACCGAAATGGACCCAGATCTCGCTCAGAGTATCTCCCAACGGCTGGGTTTGATCCTTTCTGAATTGGAACGGGATCCAGAATCCGCCCAGGTGGACCTGGAATTGCTCACCAGGGATCTACTTGCGGCGGAGAGTATGCTATCTCAATAGATACTCATTTGCAAAAACCACTCCAAACGAACGCTGACTCCACCAGAATAGCGTGGGTCGACGTGCTTCGATTCCTGGGAATTTGGGCGATATACATCGGTCACTTTGGCGACAAAGCCGGCAGAGTGTATCCATTTGTTTTCTCATATCATGTCCCGTTGTTCTTCTTTACCGCAGGCTTTTTTTCAAATCGTTACCTTAAAGACACTCCCTTAGCTTTCATTAGGAAAAAGACCCTGCAACTCATGCTGCCCTATGCAGTTTTCAGCCTGGTGGCATTGGTCGTTTTTTCCCTTTATTATGACTGGAATATCCTGCAGGCAGGAGATGCACTCATTGGTTTTCTACTTGGTATTAGAGACCAGATCATTGCGGGTTCCTTATGGTTCCTTCCCTGCCTTTTTATAATTATCGTCGGCGATTATTTTGTTATGCAACTCTTAAAATTTCGGGTTGTGTCATTGATAATTTCTTTTATCGCTTTTTTGGCATCACAGACCCTGTTGCCGAACAACCCTGCGTCTGACCCGTCCTGGTTCATGGGTTTGGACAGCGCGCTCTTTTACTATATCTACTATACACTGGGCGCGTTGACATTTCCTCTTCTTAATAAGGAATCTACGACACCTTTCCAGCGGGTATTAATTGCTGGGCTGGGTCTTGCTGCTGTCACGGTTACTGTGCTGACTTACTTTCAGGCGCCCGCTTGGCTTTTTGGAAAGATCATGGCACTGCTTCCCACACTCAAAACCTTTGAACTATCGATTGCTTTCTATAACTTATTCCTTGCCCTGGTGATCATCTACTGCAATATACTTGCCGCAAAATTTCTGGCGCTTATTTCCTTCCTTGGAGAACTGGGACGGGAGACGCTGGCTTTTTGTGGAACGGAAGATATTGCAAAAATTGCGATCACTCAGCTACTGGCCATGATCAACTTAAAGGTACGATTGATCAACCCATTTGTAACCATCGCTTTTTCATTGGCCACCCTGATACTCTCAAAATTCACTCTGATCGAATTTTTAAACACCTATTTTCCCTGGGCAGTTGGGAAAAAAGCAGTTAGCCGTGAAAACACAAACAACGATCTTGCGTCAGCATGATCGTTTTATTTTTACACCTGCGGCAGATTACGCCGCAATATATTGTACATGGGTAGCGCCTTGACCGCGCCTTCGACCACGCATGTGGTCGGGTTGTCCACCAGATAGGCTGGAATACCCAGCGATTTGGTCAGCAGTTTGTCTACGCCACGCAGGAGCGCACCGCCGCCGCACAAGGCCACGCCGCGATCGATGATGTCCGCGACCAGTTCGGGGGGCGTTTTCTCGAGCACACGGCGTCCCGTTTCGATGACCGCCCTGAGCGGGTCCTGCAGGGCCTCGACGATCTCGCCAGTTGTCAAAGTGACAGGACGCGGCAGGCCGGTTACCTGGTCCTGTCCCTGCACTTCCATGCTGCTCTCGGTATCCTGTGGAACGGCGGCTCCGATCTTCATCTTGAGTTGTTCGGCCGTTACCTGCCCGATCACCACCCCATATTTCCGTCTCACATAATTGATGATGGCTTCGTCGAGTTCCATGCCGCCGGCGCGCAGGGTTTCAGCCGAGACGATGCCATACATCGCCATGACGGCCGCTTCGGTGCATCCGCCGCCGAGGCAGATGACCATGTTCCCAGACGGTGAACCAATTGGAAGGTCGACACCGAGAGCCGCCGCGAGGGGCTGCTGGATGAGGGACGCGTCGCGGCTTCCCGCCTCCAAAACTGCCTCGTAGACCGCACGTCTTTCCACGCTGGTGACACCATACGGAACCGAGATCATCACACGCGGACGAAAGATGCGCATTGATCCGCTTACGCGCTGAAGCAGGTACGATAGAAGTGTTTCGGTAATTTCATAATCAGCAATTACCCCATTTTTCAACGGACGGGCAACTTCGATGCTTTCGGGTACGCGCCCATACATGAGGAGCGCCTCCTTGCCGACTGCCACCATTTTTTGGTCCTCCACTTCAATGGCAACAATGGTCGGTTCATCCAACAGCACCTGGGTGCTGTCGGCAAGACGTGAGAACATGGTTCCCAGGTCGATCCCGAGGTCTTTTGAAAACATCGCCACTATGCCTGCATTTCTGTAGTATTTCTCGACGAGAGAAATATACTACATGGAGGAATCCTGCTCGGTGTAGGTATCGCGCACCTTGCGGTAACGGCGGACAACATCGAGGCGCAAGTTGGAACGCCGCAAGGCGGCTTCCATGGTCAGATAAATGTCAGGGTGTTCGTCAGGTTTGACGTTCGCCAGCGCATCCTCGGCCCGCTTCTTCGCAGCCTGCGCACGGACTTCATCGATCTCTGCGATATTCTCGGCCGCATCGGCAAGAACGGTCACAATATCCGGCTGCACTTCGGCCATTCCACCAGAGACTGCGAACAATTCCTCCTCCCCCTCATGACGAACCTTGATGACCCCGTATTTAAGCAGGGTCAACACAGGTGCATGGTTGGGCAGAATGCCCATTTCACCAGCCTGGCCGGGAAGAAGGACCATGTCCACATCGCCCTGAAAAACCGTGCGGTCTTGTGAAACGATCTCGCATCGAATGGTCATGCCGTCTTATGCACCTTTCGCGATCTTATCTGCTTTTTCACGCACATCGTCGATCGTGCCTGCCATCATAAAAGCCTGCTCCGGAAGGTCGTCACAGTTGCCGTCCAGGATCTCGCGGAAGCCTTGTACCGTGTCCTTTAGGGGAACGTAGCGGCCGTCTATGCCCGTAAAGCGCTCTGCAACGAAGAAGGGCTGTGAGAAGAAACGCTCGATCTTGCGGGCGCGAGCGACGAGCAGTTTATCGTCCTCGCTCAATTCGTCGATACCGAGGATGGCAATGATGTCCTGCAGGTCTTTATAGCGCTGCAATACGCGCTGAACTTCGCGGGCCGTCCGATAGTGCTCTTCGCCTACGATGTTGGGATCAAGAATTCGGGAGTTTGAACCGAGCGGATCCACTGCCGGATAAATACCCTTTTCGACGATGGAACGTTCAAGTGCAATGGTCGCATCGAGATGGGTAAACGTCGCAACAGGCGCAGGATCGGAGTAATCGTCAGCAGGAACGTAGATCGCCTGCATGGACGTGATCGAGCCGGTACGGGTCGAGGTAATCCGCTCCTGCAGCTCCCCCATTTCTGTCGAAAGGGTCGGCTGGTACCCTACAGCCGAGGGCATACGCCCGAGCAGCGCAGACACCTCTGAACCAGACATGGTGAAACGGAAGATATTATCGATAAATAGCAGCACATCCCTGCCCTGGTCGCGGAAGTATTCCGCCATCGAGAGTGCAGTAAGTGCAACACGAAGACGCACACCGGAAGGCTCGTTCATCTGACCGTATACCATGACGGTATCCTTCATGACACCGGACTCCAGCATTTCACGATAGAGCTGCGTGCCCTCACGGGTGCGCTCGCCCACCCCGGCGAAAACAGAATTGCCTTCGTGCTCTGTGGCAACCGAACGGATGAGTTCCATGATGATAACGGTCTTGCCGGTACCTGCACCGCCGAAGATGCCTGTCTTACCACCCTTGGTGAACGGCGCGATCAGGTCGATCACTTTTACACCGGTCTCAAAGATTTCGACGCTGGTAGCCTGCTCTGAAAATGGCGGCGCGCTGCGATGAATGGGATAAAAAGTGGAGGCATCGACCTCACCCTTCCCGTCCACGGGCTTGCCCAACACATTAAAGATGCGTCCCAACGTGGATTCGCCAACCGGCACCAAAATGGGAGCGCCGGTCGCATCTGCGGGGAGGCCGCGCTTCAGGCCGTCTGTCGAATCCATCGCCACCGTACGAACCCAGTGATCGCCAATGTGGTTTTGGACTTCAAGAACCAGCGGCTCTTTGCCGGTACGCTCGACCTCAATCGCCTCAAAAAGTTTAGGGATGCGCCCCTGCGGGAACTCCACATCCACAACCCCGCCCAGAATTTGTACTACACGGCCTGTATTCGCCATGATTTCCTCCATATTATTTTACGGCCAACGCTTCCGCGCCGCCGACAATGTCCAAAATATCATTTGTGATCGCCTGCTGGCGAACCTTGTTATAAGCCAGTTGCAAGGCGCCGACCAAATCCTTCGCGTTATCTGTGGCGTTTCGCATGGCAATCATACGGGCGGCGTGTTCACTGGCTTGTGACTCAAGCACAGCCTGATATACCTGCAATGCAGTAAAACGCGGGATCATTTCATCCAAAATATCCATCTGATCGGGTTCATAATCATACGCAGCGGCAGGACCGTCATGATCCTCGCCGAAATCTTCCACCAGCCCTCCGCGGGTTTCCTCGACCTTCAGTGGGAGCAACTTTTTCATCGTTGTTTCCTGCCGCGCCATGCTGATAAAGTCTGTATAGATCAGGAAAACCTCGTCTGCTTCGCCTTTGAGATATTCATCAACCGCCAGGCGGCCGATGGCAGAGATCGAACCGAATTTCGGCGTCGCCGGCAGGTTACTAAAATCTGCCATCACCGGCTTGCGCATACGCAGGAGCAGGTCACGTCCCTTGCGGCCTACTGTGATGTATTTTACAGGGAGATGATATTTATCGAACTCCCGCGTTACATAACGGATAATATTCGTATTATACGCGCCAGCCAGACCACGATCTGCTGTCATGACAATAACGAGAGCATTCTTGGGATCCGCATGCTCTGTCAGCAATGGATGCAGGTTGAGCTGCCCGGGTTGAGCCGTAATATGCGTCAGAACCTGCCAGGCTTTGGTCGCATAGGCGCGCGTGGCGGTCAGAGCCTGGATCGCCTTACGAACCTTGGCAGCGCTGACAGCCTCCAAAGCGCGCGTGACCTGAGAGATGTTCTTTACACTTTTGATGCGCAGCCGCATCTCACGTGCAGAGGACATTCGCTATTCCTGCCATCCACGAAGGAATGCATCGAGCGCCTTCGTCATATTCTCACGGTTGGAGTCGGTGATCACCTTTTTCTCTGTGATCTCATTGCCAATTTCCGGGTAGGACGATTCCATAAATTTAAGCAGATCAGCCTTCCATTCAGACATCTTCCCAAGCGGGATCTTATCGGCATAACCGTTCGTGCCTGCAAACATCAAAATAACCTGTTCAGCCAGGGACATCGGCTGATACTGCGGCTGTTTGAGGATTTCCTGCATGCGCTGACCCCGTCCAAGCTGCTGTTGTGTGGATTTATCCAGATCAGAGGCCATCAGGGCAAATGCCGCCAATTCACGATATGCAGCCATATCCAAGCGCAGGCGGCCGGCAACCTGTTTCATCGCCTTCGTCTGCGCATCACCACCCACACGGGAAACAGAATTGCCAACATTTATCGCAGGACGAATACCCGCATTGAAAAGGTTTGTTTCCAGATAGATCTGACCATCGGTGATGGAGATCACGTTGGTGGGAATATAAGCAGAGACATCGCCCAGCAATGTCTCGATGATCGGAAGCGCCGTCAGGGAACCGCCGGTTCCCTTCACCTTGACGATCTTATGTTCGTCTGCATTCCCCATACGCTTAAGTGCTTCTTCGGCTTCATCCTTCGAGGTCGGGCCGGCAAAAACCTGTCCATCGACACTGTCGCTTTCAGTGGCCAGGTCATCCTTAAAATCCTTTTTTGTAATAACATATTTATTTGCAAGGCGGGCTGAGCGTTCCAGCAGGCGTGAGTGAAGGTAGAAAACGTCACCGGGATACGCCTCGCGCCCGGGAGGGCGGCGTAAAAGCAGCGAGACCTGCCGATAAGCCCAGGCATGTTTGGAAAGATCATCGTAGATGATGAGGGCATCGCGACCTGTTTCCATAAACTCTTCGCCGATAGCGCAACCCGAATATGGAGCGATATATTGCAGCGCCGCAGACTCATCCGCAGCGGCAATCACGACGATGGTGTGATCCATCGCCCCATGCCGCTCAAGAATGCCCACCGTGCGGGCAACGGCAGCCTTCTTTTGACCGATCGCCACATAGATACAGATCAGGTCCTTACCCTTTTGATTGATGATCGTATCGATCGCAATGGCTGTTTTCCCCGTCTGGCGATCTCCGATGATCAGCTGGCGTTGGCCGCGCCCAACCGGGATCATGGCGTCGATGGAGGTTATACCGGTCTGTACCGGTGTATCCACATCCTGACGCTGGATCACACCCGGCGCAATGCGCTCGATTGGGCGAAAACCCTCGGTCGCGATGGGACCTTGACCGTCAATTGGTTCGCCGAGCGCGTTGACCACGCGTCCGATCATGGCATCGCCGACAGGCACCGAAGCGATGCGGCCGGTGGCACGCACCGTCATCCCTTCGACAATATCATCGTATTCACCCATTACGATCACACCTACGCTGTCTTTTTCCAGATTGAACGCTGTCCCCATCACCCCATTGGAAAACTGCACCAATTCCTGCGCCCGCACATTTGGAAGCCCCTGCACGCGTGCAATTCCATCACCCGCTTCAAGCACAGTACCGATATCGCTAATATTAAGTTCCGGCTTAAAATCATCGATCTGCTTTTGCAGATCATCCGTGATCTGCCCGATTAGATCCGACATGTATCCTCCACACAAAAATTACATTTCAACAAACAACCCGGATGCTGGTCTATCCGGGTATATAAGTGTACGTTGTGCCCCTGCCCTTCGTGAGGATGAGCACAATCGAACCAATGATACCTGAAAGGCAAGGCATTGTCTAGTTACATTCATCCACGCATATCATAACCCTTGTCAAGGTCACAGCATGTACTATACTAAACTTTAATTCATATCCTCAAGGAGACAAAAATGCCCACGCATGGAGAAGATTCTCGCGAGCCGCGCAGCATGAAGAGATACTGGAAGATCGCCGTTCTCGCAAACATTAAGGATGAATCCAAGCCAAAACCGGAGGGCGTCCCGCCGGACGCCTTTGCCGATTTCGACCATATCGAGACCATCGACTCGATTCGCGCCGCTCTTGAAACTGACGGCCATCAAACGGTCTTTATCCAGGCTGACGCCGACCTGCCCTACGCGCTTAAGGAAGAAAAGCCTGATATTTGTTTCAACATTGCCGAAGGTCTCGGAGGTGATGCGCGCGAAGCCCAGGTGCCGGCGCTCCTTGAAATGCTCCGCATACCCTATACCGGCTCACGTGTGCTCACCAACGGCATCTCTCTCGACAAAACATTGACCAAACGCATCTGGCGCGACCGGCGCCTTCCTGTGGCGCCCTTTCAGGAGTTCATCACTGGCGAAGAGTCGCTCCGTCCCGAACTAAAGTTTCCGCTTTTTGTGAAACCTGCCCGAGAAGGTACAGGCATGGGTGTGGATATGAAAGCGGTCGCCAAGACCAAAAAAGGTCTCCGGGAAAGGATTCTATACATCATCAACACCTATCAACAACCTGCCCTGGTGGAAGCCTTCCTGCCGGGACGTGAATTCACGGTCGGCATACTTGGGCGTCCAGACTCAAAGAAATACTCGCGCCACCCCGAATGGTATGAAAAGGACGGCTATCATCGCCTTCCTGTCCTCGAATTGGACAGTTCCCGTTCTGTTACCCCGAATATATACAGTCAGGCGGCAAAATCGAAGGACGTGGGTACGGATGGTGCGCCGGGCTATATCTGCCCGGCAGATATCAGCCCCGAACTCGATAAAAAACTTAAACACTTTGCATTACGCGCTCATCAACTGCTTAATGCTTTGGATGTTTCCCGCACGGACGTACGCCTTGACAGTGAAGGCAACCCGCGACTGATTGAAATCAACACCCTGCCCGGACTTACGCCAGATTACAGCGATCTCTGCATTCAGGCTGCGGCTGAAGGCATACGCTATGAAGATCTGATCCTTGATATCTTATATCTCGGCGCTTCCCGCTGGGGCATGGTCGAGGCGCGAGAAACGCCTGCTGAACCAGTCAGAAAAAAATAAAGATGCTGTGACACACAAGAAGCCCCGCTTTGCGGGGCTTCTTGCAATTGTTTAACGATGTATTCGTTACGAAGAAACGATTTTGATATTGAACCGCTGGTCCGGGATCGTGTTCCGCAGACTTTGCCACAACGGCAGGAACATTTCCACGCCTCGCGAGGTTGTAATATCGCCCAGATCGAGTATCTCCTTCCAACCGAACCAATCACGCAGGATCATGACAACGGTCGCCTTGGCTTCGATATCATTTCCACTCACAAAGATTTGCGTTCGTTCGCCCAATCTCATCGGCTCGACCATCACATTTGCATTTACTGTGTTGAGTGTTTTCACAACTTTCGCGTCGGGAAAAATTCGCTGTATTTGCTCGCCCAAGGAATCGTTGTTACAAACCGTCAATGTCCATGGATCGGTTGTACGATTCAGGGGGTTGGATGTATCGATCAGGATCTTATCCTTCAAGTTATCAGCCCCGGCCAGTCTCAAGGCATCCAACGTTGCCGACCCCAGGGTGCAATTAAAAATGATCTCGCCGAAAGCCGCAGCATTCATAAACGTACCATACAACGCATTATGCCCCTGGTCCTTGGCCCACGCTACTGCATTGGGGTGTGCTTCGCCACGCGATCCCATTATGACATCATGCCCAAGCTCCACCAATTTGGAAGCGATCGTCTGCCCTGTAACTCCCGTTCCCAAAACACCTATTTTCATGAACGAACTCCTTGTTATTAAAAAAACCTACCCCAGCTTGGTCTTCAGCAGCTTTAATCGGAAGGTCTCTTCACGTTCGCGCTCCTCAAGGGAACTAACGATGAAGTCGACCGTCTCTTCGTACTGCGGGATAAATATATGCTGAAGCGCATTAACGCGTCGCTGAGTCTTACGCAATTCGCCGGCCAGACGCCAGACGGTAGTGGTTAGCATCGAAAGTTGAGGCACTTTGATCAGCACCTCACGAAACGAATCGCTGGCTTCATCCAAAGCTGCAGCCGTATCACCGGGACTATAAGGCAGCCTTTGCGGCTTGCCCCGCGCCTCGATCATTGGAATGGCCACACCCATGATACCGCGTAATTTGAGATGTACATCCACGGTCTCACTGGCCGCAAGCGCCGCCCACTCCACGTGATCGCTGCCCATCACCAAACGGGCTTTTTCCATCGC
>DATHRQ010000460.1:0-4645 GCA_035465095.1 Anaerolineales bacterium
GCCTGGTCAACGATCCATGCACGTGCGAGCTCCGCCTCGATCTCTTCTTCAGAGGCGCCATCGAACACAGGAGTGATCGCGCGATATCCGAGTCGTTTTGCCGCCCATCCCAAATGGACTTCCAGCACCTGGCCGATATTCATACGCCCCGGAACCCCGAGCGGATTCAGGATGATGTCCACCGGCGTGCCGTCTTCGAGAAACGGCATATCTTCAACTGGCACCACCTTTGAGACAACGCCCTTATTTCCATGCCGACCAGCCATCTTATCGCCAGCCGTCAACTTGCGGCGCTGTGCAACAGAGACACGCACCATCATGTCCACACCTGCTGAAAGGTCAGAATTTTCCTCTCGCGTGAACACCTTTACGTCAACGACCTTGCCGCGTTCACCATGCGGCATTCGCAGGGATGTATCCTTAACATCCCTCGATTTTTCACCGAAGATCGCACGCAGAAGCCGTTCTTCAGGCGTCAATTCCTTTTCACCTTTCGGTGTGATCTTGCCGACCAAGATGTCATTGGGGCCCACCTCGGCGCCGACACGGATAATGCCGTTCTCGTCTAGGTCTTTGATCGCATCGTCACCGACGTTGGGGATATCACGGGTGATCTCTTCAGGCCCCAATTTTGTATCGCGGGCTTCCACCTCATACTTCTCGATATGAACCGAGGTGAAACGATCCTCCTGCACCAGACGCTCGGAGATCAAAATGGCATCTTCAAAGTTGCCCCCCTCCCACGATACAAACGCGACAACAGCGTTCTGACCAAGGGCCAGTTGACCGTAATCCGTGGAGGACGAATCGGCTATGATATCGCCCTTCTTGATAACCTGTCCCTTGACCACGGCCGGGCGTTGATCGATACAGGTACTCTGATTGGAGCGCTGGTACTTTCGCAACGGATATATGCGCGGACCGCCTCTTTCTTTAACTGTGATCGAATCTCCCGTCACAGAAATCACTTCGCCCTTTTCCTCAGCAACCACAACCTGGCCAGAATCCAGTGCAGCATGATACTCCATACCGGTGGATACAAGCGGGATCTCAGGTCGAACCAACGGGACGGCTTGAGCCATCATGTTCGAGCCCATCAAGGCGCGGTTGGCGTCATCATGTTCCAGGAACGGGATCAAGGCTGCGCTGATACCAACGACCTGATGTGGAGCGACATCCATGTAATCAACGGCATCCGGCTGTGAAAAAATGAAGGTGGAGTGATAGCGGGAGGATACCCGTTCTCGAACATACTCATTATCATCTGTTAAGGGCGCATTGGCCTGTGCGATCACATATTTATCTTCCGCATCCGCAGAAAGGTAATCGTATTGATCAGACACATACGGTTTGATCGCGACAGGTTCGCCTTTCTTTGCAATTCTTTTGGCCATTTTTTCATCGATCTTTTCACCGGCTTTATACACAACTTTGCCGGTCTTTTCATCGGTGAAATTTTCGTCCAACGTACGCCCTTCCAGGCGTTTGTCATCGGCCTCCATGGTTTTGAAAACCTTGCGATACGGTGTTTCGATGAAGCCATATTCATTTACGCGTGAAAAGGATGCCAGGCGACCGATCAAACCAATGTTCGGGCCCTCTGGAGTTTCGATCGGACAAATACGTCCATAATGTGAATGATGGACGTCACGCACGTCAAAGCCGGCCCGTTCGCGACGAAGACCGCCCGGTCCCAAAGCCGACAATGTCCGTTTATGGCGTAACTCGGCCAACGGATTGGTCTGATCCATGAATTGCGAAAGCTGTGATGAGCCAAAAAATTCACGCAGGGCCGCAACCACGGGTCGAATATTGACCAACGTGACAGGCGACAATTGTTCCTGATCGCGAATGGACATGCGTTCCTTGATCACGCGTTCCATACGCCGCAGGCCGATGCGCAGCTTGTTCTGGATCAACTCACCCACCGTTTTGACGCGGCGATTCCCGAGGTGATCGATGTCATCCGGTTTTTCCACAGCATTGTTGATCTGTATCATACGGCGGACGAGCCGGACGATGTCGCTCTTTGTTACCGTACGATGAGGAATGGGAATTTCGAGATCGAGTTTCTGATTGAGCTTATAGCGGCCAACCCGTTCAAGGTCATAATGACGCTGGTCAAACAACTGTTCCTCAAGGAATTGGCGTGCATTTTCGATGGTGGCAGGGTCACCCGGGCGCATCTTCTTAAAGAATTCGATCAATGCGGCTTCTGCAATCGTTTGCCCGCCAGACAGATCCCATTCAGGCTCCTGTTTAAATGTAGAAGGAATGAACAGGCGCTCAGGATTATTATCCACATCCTGGAAAAGCGCCATCAACTCCTCATCAGAACCTGTCTGAAGAGGCGAATCCTTTATGCCGTCATCCACCGCTGCGAGTGCGCGCAGGAACACAGTGATGGGCACTGTCCGCTTGCGGTTGAATTTAAGGATGATGTAATCGGATTTACGGGTTTCAAATTCCATCCAGGCACCGCGGTCGGGGATGAGTTTGGACATGGCGAGCAGGCGTCCCGTTGCGCGATCCGCAGGGGCTTCAAAATAAACGCCGGGGGAGCGAATGAGCTGCGAGACGACGACACGCTCCGTCCCATTAATAATGAAGGTGCCTTTATCGGTCATCTCGGGGAAATCGCCGAGAAAGATATCCTGTTTGATCGGTTCGGGAACGTCGGGGCCAGCCAACAACACGGAAACATACAACGGGCTGGAATATGTCAGGTCACGCTCAACACATTCCTCAATGGTGTATTTCGGTTCGTCAAACCAGTATTTAAGTCCCCATTGTTTCGACTCGGGGCCGCGGCTTGGAAAATATAATTTCATCCCCTTGTTATACGATTCGATCGGTGAGACCTCATGGAAGAGATCGCCAAGCCCATTGGTCTTTAGTCGTTCAAAA
The DNA here is from genome assembly GCA_035465095.1 of Anaerolineales bacterium. GTDB lineage: Bacteria > Chloroflexota > Anaerolineae > Anaerolineales > Villigracilaceae > Defluviilinea. The sequence continues at coordinate 2,908 of DATHRQ010000460.1, forward strand.
GAGTCAAGCTGAATTTCAATAAGGTTGGGTAATTTGATGTTGACGGGGATGCGCGCATAACTCTTGCGGGGCAAAGAAGAAGACATTCGTTTCACTCCTGATCTGTGATCTGTGCGCCGTTACGAATGACCGGATCCAATCCCAAACATTTAGTTCTTGCCAAGTAACAGTTGCAATTCAAATATCGAGGTCGTGCTGGAAACCAGTTTACACACGAATACATCCCGCTGTGACATTGGCGGGATAGCAAAAGATAATTATATATGAAGGCTTACAAATGTGCAAGGGAAAATCTGCTCAATTTTCAGGTTTCGCCCTTCTCCCTCACGCCGTAATTCTATCATATTTTTCCTTTTGCGCAACCAAACAGGGACAAATAGGGTTTTGACTGTTAGAATCATCAAAACTTTTCCCGGAGGACCAATATGGCAACGGCAACAGCACCAATCAACGACAGAAAAGAGATCTTCGGCTGGGCAATGTACGACTGGGCAAATTCCGCTTTTAGTACGACGGTCGCAGCCGTATTTCTTGGTCCATATATAGCCGGGCTGGCAGCGGCTTCGGCAGAGGCCTACCCGGATGGACTGGCACGATTTCTGGGAATTCCCGTTGCGCCTGACTCATTTCTCCCCTATTGCGTATCGTTCTCCGTAGGATTGCAGGTCCTTTTCCTGCCGATCCTGGGCGCGATTGCCGATCATTCGCATCTGCGCAAACAATTGATGCAGTTGTTTGCAACGATTGGTGCGTTCGCGACCATATTGATGTTTTTCGTTACTGGAGACCTATGGTGGCTCGGAGGCTTATTATTCATCATCGCCAACCTTGCATTTGGCGCCGCGGTCGTTTTTTACACCGCCTATCTGCCCGATATCGCCAGCGAAGAAGAGCGCGACCGCGTTTCATCCTATGGTTGGGCCATGGGATATCTGGGCGGAGGCATCCTGCTTGCGCTCAACCTCGCCTTCTTCATCTTCAGTGAAGACATCGGAGTTCCTGCGCCATTGGCTGTGCGCATCAACCTGGCCTCTGCCGGCGTATGGTGGATGGGCTTCTCACTGATCACCTGGGCAAGGCTTAGAACGAGACGGGCCTCACACCCGCTGCCTGAGAATCAAACCTACATCAGCGTCGGTTTTAAACAACTGAGAAAGACCTTCCGCGAACTGCGAAATTTTCCTGAGACACTCAAGTACCTTTTGGCTTATTTCCTATATAATGACGGCATCCAAACAGTGATTTCGATTTCGTCGATCTTTGCCGCTGCCCCTTTAATCCGCGGGGGGCTTGAAATATCGCAGGACACCTTGATCGCAGTTATTCTTATGATCCAATTCGTGGCATTTGGGGGCGCATTGTTCTGGGGTAAACTGGCCCAATGGATCGGCGCCAAGCGGTCCATCATCGTCAGCCTTGTGATCTGGTCTGCCGTGGTGATTTATGCCTATGTCGGGCTGCAAGGAGAATCACGCGTTCTTCAATTCTTCATACTCGGATTCTTCATTGCCATCGTCCTGGGCGGATCGCAGGCCATCAGCCGCAGTCTGTTTGCGCAAATGATCCCGGTTGGCAAGGAGGCGGAGTTCTATTCGTTCTACGAGGTGAGCGAGCGCGGCACCTCCTGGATCGGCCCGCTGGTCTTTGGGCTGGCGAATCAAATGTTTGGCAGCCTGCGTCCTGCCATCTTGTCGATTATCATTTTCTTCATCGCTGGTTTGATCGTCCTGCCGCTGGT
>DATHRQ010000461.1:0-2053 GCA_035465095.1 Anaerolineales bacterium
CCATCTACATCTACACTGATCGATCCCATTGTTACTGTCGGACGCTGGCTGCAGCCGGGCGATGAAAACGCGGTTGTGATCGGTAATCATCTCCTGAACATGTTCCCGGATCTGAAGATTGGCGATACGTTGACGATCAAGGTCAATGAGAAAAAAACCCAATGGCATATCATTGGTTTTTACAGCCTCCCAGCACCCTCCGATACACCATGGCTTTACGTCAACTACGAATATATCAGCCGCCTGCTTGGCCAACCAGGTATGGTCTATGCCCTGCGCGTGATCACCGACCGGCACGATGCGATCACTCAAGATTATTTAAAGGCACAACTGCTGGCAACCTACGAAGCGCATGGGGTGCCAGTGAGTGACACACAAACTGGTGCGGACTTCATCCAGACCTCAACTGAGTTTACCAATGTATTTGTCTACTTCATCCTGGGGATGGCCGTACTGATTGCCATTGTGGGTGGTCTGGGCCTGATGGGCACGATGAGCATCAACGTGCTGGAACGCACGCGCGAGATCGGCGTGATGCGCGCCATCGGCGCTTCCAGTTGGGCCATCCAGAGCATCGTGATCTCAGAAGGCGTGGTGATCGGATTGGTCAGTTGGATCATCAGCATCGCGCTGGCAATCCCGCTTACGAACGTGCTGACCTTTGGGGTAGGTATGGCTATTTTTAACGTCCACCTGCCCGCCGTATACAGTCTCAGCGGTATGGTCGTCTGGTTATTTGGTACGCTCCTGCTGGCTGCGATTGCCTGTTCATTGCCTGCCAGTAGAGCCTCGCGCTTGACGGTCCGCGATACGCTGGCTTACGAATAACATTACTTATACGATTGAAGTATTCCATGAAATTCCTTAGTATGGTCTCTCGGCCTGGTGTGACTCTTTATCATGGAAGTTTTGAAATGGAAGATGAAGAATTAGTTCAAGCAACACATCAGGGCGATCTGACAGCCTTCAATGAATTGGTTTTGAAATACCAGAATCAGGTCTTTAATCTAGCACGCCTTATTCTTGATAATCAAGATTTGGCAGAAGATATCACCCAGGAGACCTTTATCCTTGCGTTCCAAAAAATTCATCAGTTTAGAGGAGGTTCCTTTCGGGCGTGGCTTTTGAAAATAGCCAGGAACCTTTGTTATGACGAAATGCGAACATGGAAGCGTAATACTTTTCAGGTTTTAGAGCCGATCAATAAGGAAGGTGAAGGAAACGAGTCTCCGCAATGGATAAAGGATCCTCGACCTCTTCCTCAGGAAGAGATCGAGGCAAATGACTTGCGTGAATTACTGGAAAATGCTTTGAATGAACTACCCTACAGGTACAGAATTCCTTTGTCACTCATTGATATCCAAGAGTTGGACTATAGGGAAGCAGCATCCGTCATGGGCGTTCCGGTCGGCACAGTAAAAAGCCGCCTGGCTCGTGGACGCATGCAATTTCGTAAGATTTTGAAGGAAATCAATAGGATTGAAAATTCAAAGCATACATTTGTAACCGAACCAGTTCTCGCCCCACCACCCGATCCGCCAAAATATCGAAATAAGCTCATTTGATGAAAAGAAGGAGCATATCATGTCCCCGCAAAGAAAAGTAAGCCTCTTCCTAACCCTGACCGTTTCCTTTAGCGCACTTTCGTATTTTCCGATGCTCCGCGCCGGTACCGTAAGCGTACAGGGTGGGCTGTTCGTGTTCACCTTGATGTGGTCACCAGGGCTGGCGTCTTGGGTCGCCTCGCTGGCAGGAAATTGCCTGGATCCTGCCGGTTAAGTTTGCAGTGGCTGGCGGGATCCTTTCCATCTAAAAACCGTGTTTTTGGTTATTACCGCTGTCGTTATGACAGTCATTGTGGGACCCGCGCGGTTGTCCCGAACAGAACCGAAGCAAATCCAGGAGTAATCTCATGAAAAAATCATTTGAAACAATCGGTAAAAGCCTGCTCACCGGGGCAGGGTACATGATCGCATTGTTAATAGGAACCATGATTGTAAGATCAATGGGATTGAGTCTTCCAGAAGCCAAGAACACGCAAACGGTCCTGCTA
>DATHRQ010000462.1:0-5757 GCA_035465095.1 Anaerolineales bacterium
GATCGAAGTGAAAGGGGAGAACGGTGATGGTTTTGGAACGGGGGTGATCATCGATGAGTTTGGCGACATTCTTACAAGCCATCATGTGATCGCGGCCTCTTCAGATATTTCGGTTACGTTTTCAGACGGCACCAAATCAGAGGCGGTCATCCTGTCTGCAACGCCCGAACAGGATATTGCCATTCTTCGCGCCATCAATATGCCGGAAATTATTTTCCCGGCCACGCTGGGGAGTCCGGGGTCGGTGCGTGTGGGAGATGAGGTGTTCGTGGTGGGACATCCTTTCGGATTGACGTTTTCATTGAGTGCGGGCGTGGTCTCAGGGTTTGACCGATCCTTTCAGCCGCCTGAAAGCGATATACGTCTGGAGGGATTGATCCAGTTCGATGCCGCCGCAAACCCCGGCAATTCAGGAGGCCCGCTGTTGGATCAATACGGAAGGGTGATCGGAATTGTGACCGGGATCATCGGTCCTAGGAATGATAATTTGTTTGCAGGCATTGGATTTGCCGTGCCGATCACTGCCGCAGCTGGAGGCGGCGGTTCACCGCCTTATTAATTGATGTTTCCCTCACCCTAATCCTCTTCCTCAGGGAGAGGGGATTTTTGAAGGAGTTTATATGGCCCAGGAAAAAAGTTCTGAAAATCGCACGCCCATGGAAAAAGTTTTATACGAAGTGAAGAAGGTCATCGTCGGGCAGGATCATCTGCTCGAGCGGATGATCGTCGCGCTGCTGGCGCGCGGACATATCCTTGTGGAGGGGGTGCCGGGCCTTGCCAAGACGATGGCGATCAAAACCCTGGCCGAATCCGTCGGAGGGGAATTCAATCGCATCCAATTCACGCCTGATCTTGTCCCTGCCGACCTGATCGGAACCCGCATCTATAACCAGAAGACCGGCAAATTCGACACCTCGTTGGGGCCCGTTTTCACCAACCTGCTTCTTGCAGATGAGATCAACCGTGCGCCTGCCAAGGTGCAGAGCGCCCTGTTGGAGGTCATGCAGGAGAGGCAGGTGACCATTGGACGGGAATCCCACAAGGTGCCGGATCCGTTTTTGGTACTGGCGACACAGAACCCGATCGAAACCGAAGGGACGTATGCCCTGCCCGAAGCGCAGGTTGACCGCTTCATGCTAAAGGTGCTGATCGACTATCCATCGTCCACGGAGGAGTTTGTGATCGTGGAACGCATGACGGGCATGCTGCACAAGGCGCAAAACGTGTTGACGATCAACCAATTACTCAAGTTGCAAAACGAGGCGGATAAGGTCTACGTCGACCCGGCTTTGATGGAATATGCCGTGCATATGGTGACCGCAACGCGCGATCCAGGGACTGTCGACCTGGCGGACCTGAAAAAATACATCATGTTTGGAGCGAGTCCGCGGGCTTCGATCAATTTGATACTGACGGCGCGCGCACTTGCTTTCGTGCGTGGACGCAACTATGCCCTGCCGCAGGACGTGCTGGACATGGCGCTGGATGTGATGCGGCACCGTATTGTTCTGTCGTATGAAGCATTGTCTGATGATGTGACCAGTGACGATATTCTGGTAAGGATTCTCGACCGCATTCCCATACCTGTCGTACCTTTGCATGAGCATGCCAAACTCCGCGGCGACGCCTGAAAGCATCCTCCTGCGGTTGGATTGGAACGTCATCCGTAAATTGGATGGCTTGCTTCAGGGCGATTATCGTTCCCTGTTCTACGGCTTCGGTGTGGATTTTGCCGACCTGCGCGAGTACCAGCCGGAAGACGATATCCGTTATATCGATTGGAATGTGACGGCGCGCATGAACACGCCCTATGTGCGGCAATATCACGAAGACCGCGAGATCACAGCCTGGTTCCTGTTGGACATGAGCCCGTCTGTGGATTTTGGTACGAAAGACAACGAAAAGCGGACGATGTTGATCGAGTTCGTGTCGGTGCTTGCGCGTCTGTTGACGCGGCATGGGAACCGCGTCGGGGCGATGATGTATGGGAGCAATATCCAGCATACGGTCCCAGCCAGAAGCGGTAAGGTTCAGGTGCTGCGCATGATCAACGATATGCTCAGGCAGCCGCGCCTGGCACAAGCGTCTCGCACGGATCTTGGATCCTTTTTTACCGGCGCGTTACATGCGATCAAACGCCGCTCGCTGGTTTTCGTCATATCCGATTTTATATCCGAGCCGGGTTGGGAACGTCCGCTGAGTATGTTGAGCCGAAAACACGAAGTGCTGGCCATACGATTGACTGATCCGCGCGAGATCGATCTGCCGGATGTGGGCATGGTCGTTATGGAAGATGCAGAGACGGGCGAGCAGATGTTCGTGGATACGCACGATCCGAAGTTCCGCAGGCGCTTCATGGATGCGGTACAAAACCGCGAGGAGGAGCTGCAGGCCGCATTCAAACGAGCGGGTGTGGATGTGTTGTCACTTTCCACGCAGGATGATCTGGTGAGAGCGATCGTAGGTTTTGCGAAACAGCGCCAGCAGGTACGGACGAAGGTCTAAGATTCCAAATGTCATTTATCTGGAATTCAATGCTTTGGTCTTTATTGTTGGTGCCTTTACTGGTGCTGATGTATATCATCTTGTATCGACGTCGTAACAGGATGGCAGAACAATCGGGATTTAGTTTTTCACAGGCCGCAAACGCACAGATGGGCGTACGCCGTCACGTCCCTGTTTTGATCTTTCTATTGGGAGTCACCATTTTATTGATTTCATTGGCGCGTCCCCAGGCAACGATCAGTTTGCCGAAATACGAAGGGACGGTTGTAATGGTGTTCGATGTATCCGGCAGTATGGCAGCGGAGGACGCAGAACCGACACGTCTGGAGGCGGCAAAAGAGGCAGCGATGGCGTTCGTGGACAATCAGCCTGCCAGCGTCCGCATCGGTGTTGTGGCATTTAGTGATAGCGGCATAAGTGTGCAGCAGCCGAGCGCCGACCGTAATGCGACCATCGCCACGATCGAGCGGCTCGTGCCGCGTCGAGGCACATCGCTGGGGCAGGGACTATTGGTCGCGCTCAATGCGATTGCAGTGGACGCCGGCGATCCGCCGCTCCTGGACACGGACAACCTTGATCTCGAAGAGGGTGTGATCGAACCGCCGCAGGGTTGGTATCCTTCCGCGGCGATCGTCCTGTTCAGCGATGGCGAGAACAATGAATTTCCCGATCCGTTGGTTGTGACCGACCTGGCTATAGATCTGGGAGTGCGAGTCTATACCGTGGGGGTGGGCAGCCCGGAAGGCTCGGTCATCAATGTGGAAGGCATGAGCATTCATACACAAATGAATGAGACGATGTTGGCTCAGATCGCAGATACATCAGGCGGGCAATATTATTTTGCGGGCGACGAAAATAACCTGGAACTCATATATGATGACTTAAAACCGACGCTTTCCATCAAACCTGACGAGATGGAATTGACTTCCTTGTTTGCCGGTTTAGGCATGTTGATCTTTTTGGTTGGAGGCGCGTTTTCGTTTGTGTGGTTTGGACGTGTATTGTGAGGACGAATAAATGAGCTTAATTTGGCCGGGAGCATTGATCGCTTTATTGGTGATTCCGTTGGCGGTTGGCGTGTACATTTTCCTCAATCGGCGCAGGCGGAAGGTTGCGATTCGTTATTCCAGCCTGTCCATTGTGAGTCAGGCCGCCTCACATCAATCCTGGCTTAGGCGTCACCTTGTTTTCATTCTATTTTTGTTTGCCCTTACGAGTCTTGCCCTGGCACTGGCACGTCTACAGGCAACCGTCACCATTCCATCGAACAAGGCCACCATCGTTCTCGCCATCGACATTTCACACAGCATGTGCGCCGTGGACATCGCCCCCAATCGTCTTGAGGTGGCAAAAGATGCGGCGCAGGCGTTCATTCAGGATCGCAGATCGGGCAGACAGGTTGGCCTTGTTGTCTTCGCTGGCTTTGCCGAATTGATCCAGCCGCCCACGACTGACACGAGAGCCCTGAACGAATCCATTGAAAACCTGACCACGGGTCGCCGAACCGCCATCGGAAGCGCCATCCTGCGCTCGATAGACGCCATCGCAGAGGTGGACAGTCGTATTCCGCCCATCGAATTCTCCACATCTTCCGGGACCTTGGACATGACCCCGTTCGAGGGAGAATATTCTCCACATATCATCGTCCTCCTGACAGACGGTGCCAGCAACGCCGGCCCCTATCCCCTGACCGCGGCAACCCAGGCGGCGGCGCGGGGCATCCGTGTCTATACCATCGGTTTTGGCACAGAGGCGAACCTGTCCACGCTCAATTGCCCCAACTTTTATCGCGACGAGAACGATTTCCGCAGTTTCGGCTTCGGGTTTGGCCCGCAGACCGGCGGTCCACAGAATTTCCGCCTGTCGATCGACGAAGTGACGCTCCAACAGGTCGCAGATATGACCGGCGGGACCTATTATTATGCCGCCAGCGCGAACGAACTCGAAGATGTATTTCAAAACCTGCCCACATTTATCGTAGCCACCCGTGAGACCATCGAGATCAGCGTGTTCTTCACAGCCTTTGCCGTAATTCTGATCGTCGCGGCCATGTTCCTTTCATTTCGATGGTATGTATTGGGGTGATATACAGAGGAAATAAATACGCGGGGTTATGTTGTCTATTAGCCAATAAATCATTCAAAAGGGAGATTTACACATGGATAATCCGAAAGTTACCGTTTATGGGGCGCACTGGTGCCCTGATTGTCGACGCGCGAAGAAGTTCCTTGGGGAACAGTTAATTCCCTATCGCTGGGTGGACATCGAACAGGATAAGGAAGGCGAAGAGTATGTTTTGGAAAAGAACGACGGCAAACGCATTATCCCAACCATTGTGTTCGAAGATGATTCGTTCCTGGTCGAGCCCTCGAATGCAGAACTCGCCAAAAAGTTGGGACTAAATACTGAGGCGAAAAAAAATTATTACGATCTGATCATCGTTGGCGGCGGGCCAGCCGGCCTGACAGCCTCCATCTATGCAGCCCGTGAAGGGATCGATACGCTTCTCATCGAACGCTCCGGCCTCGGCGGGCAGGCAGGCGTCACGGTCGGCCTTGATAACTTTCCCGGCTTCCCCGAAGGTATCAGCGGCAAGGAGTTCTCGGAGCGTGTTACAGAACAGGCCCGCCGTTTTGAGGTGGAAATACTCCAGGCGGTGGAAGTGGAAAGCCTTAAGATGGAGGAGGGTTATCACGAGGTGTACACATCTGGTGACAAGCATTATCATTCGCGGGCATTGCTGATCGCCACCGGTGCGACCTATCGCAGGCTGGATGTGCCCGGCGAAGACGACTTTATCGGTGCAGGCATCCACTTTTGCGCGACGTGTGACGGCCCCTTCTATAAGGGTTCGGAAGAGATCGTGGTTATCGGCGGCGGCGGCTCAGCGGTGGAGGAAGGCCTGCACCTGACCAACTATACAGAAAAAGTCACCCTGCTCGTGCGCGGCGATGAACTCAACGCCAGCCAGACTGCCATTGACAAGGTCAATGAATCGTCATCAGGCGTTGAGGTGAAGTTCAATACCATCGTTGAGGCGTTCGAGGGCGAGGATTCAAAACTGAAAACTGTCAAGGTCAAGAACACGGAGACAGATGAAACTGAGGAATTGAATCCGGCTGCGGCGTTCGTGTTTATCGGTCAAGATCCGAACACAGAGATCTTGGAGGATTATGCTGAACTTGATGAATACGGATTTGCTCTGACAGGGCACGATGTAAAGCATCGTTTGAAGGGCTTGCCGGAACCGCT
>DATHRQ010000463.1:0-8201 GCA_035465095.1 Anaerolineales bacterium
CCTGTTTTTCAGGCACACTCATACCTTCGATCAGGAGCAGCAGATTGATCGAATTCTCTTCAAAGCTCTCAAATGCGTTCATGTCCAGGGTGGTCCATTTTGTCGTGCCCGGCACCCGTACACGAACATTGAATACACGCCGCCCCTCGACATTTTCGACATTCCGCTGATTACGAAGGGTTGCCAATATATCGTCATCAAAGTCGGATGTTCGCATTTCGATATTGGCAGGTTTGTTTGCAGAATATGAAATGCTCATATCTGTCGAAATGATTTGATAGGCGCCCGCGATCACACCAATGGAAAAAACGCCCACTGCAATCGAAAGGACCACCAGCAGGGTGCGCCCCTTGTTATCGATCAGGTCGTGTAATACTTTTCGCCAACGTGGCTTCATAAAGGTTTGTTTACCTATTTCTTTTTTCTGAAAAACGAGAATGGACGGTTGCTTCGGCTGTCCGCCGCGCGGTGGGCAGCCAGTCTTTCCTGCACGATCTTGCCAACCGCCTCGACCGTAACTGGCGATTGGTCCATCACGCGCTTAAAGTCTTCACGTTTGATGGACAACAACTCAACGGGACCCTCCGCGCCTGCCCGCACATTGGCGATCGATTTTCCGCCGCGCAGCAATTCGATCTCTCCAAAGAATTCGCCGGGCGTAAGGCGTGAGATGATGGTCTCATTCTGTTTTCGATCCTGCAAAACTACTTCCACCTCGCCGTTGCGGATCATGAAAAATTTTTCAACATGCTCATCACGCGAGATTATTGTCGCCTTTGCAGGGTAAACCTCTGATTCAGCGATCTTCGAAAATTCCATCATATGACGGTGCCTGAGCCACGGCAGGGATCTGGCAACCGTTTCGTCGATCAATTCGCCGTCTGCGATGATAATATTTCGATTCGTACGGGCCGTCAGCGATGGGTCATGCGTTACCATCACAACCGTCTTGCCGCTTTGCGAAAGCTCTTCGAACAGATCAATGATCGTATTGGCTGATTTTGAGTCGAGATTACCCGTTGGCTCATCAGCAACCAACAAGGGCGGGTCACAAGCCACTGCGCGCGCTATCGCTGCGAGCTGCTGCTGCCCCGTAGAAACAAGCACAGGCAGTTTGTTGGCGAACTCTTCAAGCCCAACCATTTTCAGCATTTCCATTGCCCGCTCAGGCCGTTCATCGAAATCATACAGCTCGGCGTAATCCATCGGGAGCATCACATTCTCAAGCAGTGTCAGCATCGGCATCAACTGGAAGAACTGAAAGACAATGCCCAGGTTGCGTCCGCGCCATTTTGAGCGCTGGCTTTCCGTAACGTTTGTATAGATATCCGTGCCGTCGATGATCATCTGTCCGCTGGTGGGATGGTCGATGCCTGTAATCATGTTCAGGAGCGTGGATTTGCCGCTGCCGGACTTCCCTACGATCGAAACGAATTCGCCGCGGTTAATGGTCAGGTCGATGCCTTTCAACGCAGTGAATTCGCCCGCCGCACTTTTGAAGGTTTTGACGATGCCATGCATGTCGATCATGGCGTTAGCCGAGGTCATGGCATGTTGGTCAGAAACAGATTTACGGGGTTTAAGACGCGCGTTCATTTCGATTTTCCTCGCTGAGCGGAGGACGGGGATCTAACTCCCCATCCGTGATGTGCATGATCCGCGAAAAGCGCGGCGCAAGGGACTGGTCGTGCGTTACCATCACGATCGTTTTGCTCTGGTCGTCAACAAGACGCTGGAAGAGTTCAAAAATATTTTCTGCCGTAACCGAATCGAGACTGCCCGTCGGCTCATCTGCGATCAAAATGGCCGGATCGTTGGCAAGCGCGCGCGCAATGGCAACCCGCTGCTGCTGCCCGCCCGAAATCAGTGCTGGCAGTTTATCCGCATGATCTTCGATCTCAACCAGCCGCAGCAGTTCGAGCGCACGCTCGCGCGATCTTCTGGGATGGAAGTTCCCGCACAGGTCCATGGGAAGGGTGATGTTTTCGACCAATGTAAGCATGGGCAGCAATTGGAACGATTGGAACACGACCCCCATCGTCTGCCCGCGCCAATAGGCGACTTCATCTTCCTTCATTTGATGAACTGAAAAAGAGGAGCCGTTCGCGTTGACGATGACCTCACCAGACGTAAGGTGATCCACGCCCGTAATCATATTGAGCAGGGTCGATTTGCCCGCGCCCGATTTACCAATAATGCCTACAAATTCCCCTGCGTCAATTTGCAGATCAATGTCTTTAAGCGCAGGGTAATCACCGGCCGCAGTGGAGTAAACCTTCACTACGTCGCGCATTTCGATAAGAGGTTGGCTTGTTGTTTTCGGCTGCATATATACTTTTATTATGTCATCACATTAAGCAAGGCATAAATTCCTATACTTAACTACATTTCGAATGAAGTTACATATACACACTTGGAGATTGCTTTGTCGCTCCGCTCCTCGCAAAGACATGCTGCTAGCATAGAAAAACGGCCGCCGTAGGCAACCGCTTTAGTGATGTACTACGACATACATTTTACCCCCGTCTGTGACTTGTGACACTTTTCCTAATTTTACACTTATGCAAGTTGCCTGATGCGCACGAACAACCGCCCCTTTGCAACGCGCACCACATCTCCAACATTGGCAATCCCATTATCCATACGAATCCCCAATGACCTGGCCGCGGGAGGTACGTGACGAAGATATTGCACCAATTGCGTTTCAACAGACTTTTTATCCAATTTGGGCTCGGCGTAAGCACTGACAGGCTCCCGCTTCAATAACAACCCGACGTCTGCTCCGCCACGAAGATTCCTCCACCAGGTCCGATCACGACTGGTAATGACCCAAAGATACTCATCATCACGATAATAACCAACAGGCAATGTATATTTCTTTCCTGTTTTATGTCCCGTTACAGTGATCAGCATCATGCCGTTACTCAAAACATTGTGGAACGGTGAACGCAGGATCCAGCTCATAAAATCTTTTCCAGTCATGCGTCCGCCTCATGGGATGTCAGTTTTCGTTCCTCGTAAACGAGCCAGATCAAGCCGACAAGGTACAACACACGCTGAACGATCCCCTTATCGAGTATCAGTATTCCGTTCTCTGCGAGTCCGAACAACCCTGAAAGCCCGCCAATGAGCACAAGGAAAGCGATTCGTATCCACCTGTCACGTTTATTCATGGACGCGAAAACCTGCCAAAGAATTCCGAGGCTCATCCCGATCCCTGCGATGGTGGCAAATAGAGAGTGAAGGTTCGATTCCTGAACGGAAAACGAGATGTCCGGATCGATCGGCGCTGTGCAATAAATCCCCGACAGCATAATGGATAATCCGTATATGGCTACAAAGATCAGAAAATAAGACCCGCTGTTTCGCCTGAAATATGTGAACACACCAAAGATCAGGATAGCTCCAAAGCCGATCAACCCCGTCTGCATGATCCCTTTATAGCGATGCCCCTGGGACGCCAGTTCGCTGATCGTGTTTTCCGTCCAGTTGTAGCCGGGGGGTGTGAAAAAGTGAGCGAGCACGATCATCCCTATGAAATACGTGACAGCAATTGTGAATAATCTATTTCCCAACGTCCTGCTCCTTGTTCCTAATAACTGTACGCAATTTACGTGAGCAAGTCACGGGTCAAAAATCATATGTGAGACTATAATAAAGTAACCCTTTTTTCGGAGGTAATTCATGTCCAACGTTTACGAATCCAAACACCCGCTGGTTGCCCATAAACTTTCACGATTGAGAGATAAAAATACCCAACCCAAAAAATTCCGCGAACTGACGCGCGAGATCGCCGCCTTACTCGCCTACGAAGCGACTGCTGATCTGATGACCATGCCGCGCGAATTGGAAACACCGCTCGAAACGATGATGGGGCAGGAACTCAAGGAGAAGATCGGTCTCGTCCCCATTTTGCGCGCGGGCCTCGGCATGGTCGAAGGTGTGTGGGGACTGATGCCCAGCGCAGAAGTGTGGCACATTGGCTTATACCGCGATGAAGACACGCTGCGTCCTGTGGAGTATTACAACAAGCTGCCCACCGAACCGACCGTATCGGTCTGCCTGATACTCGACCCGATGCTGGCCACCGGTGGATCAGCTACTGCAACTGCAGAGGTGCTAAAAAATTGGGGCGTGAAGAAGATCAAGTTCGTCGGCCTTATCGCTGCGCCAGAGGGCATCAAAGCCATGCAGGATATGCACCCTGAAATAGATATTCACCTCGCTGCGATAGACACCCACCTGAACGACAAAGCCTATATCGTACCCGGCCTCGGTGACGCGGGCGACCGTCAGTTTGGGACGGGCTAAATGGCTTATAGCGAAAAACTTGCGAAGCGGATTCGGGAGGAATTTGGCGAAATCCCATTTGTCGAGAAGAAGATGTTCGGCGGGGTTGGATTCCTTGTTCATGGCAACACACCTGCACTTGCGCCAGGTGCAAGTGTGGCTTGCGGGGTTCATAAAGATAATATGATCGTGCGCGTAGGACCGGACAAACACGAGGACCTTCTCAAGAAGAAACATACGCGCGTTTTCGACATCACCGGCAGACCGATGAAAGGCTGGCTCATGGTGGAACCCGATGGATGCAAAACGGCTAAACAGGTCAGCGCCTGGGTCAGGGAAGGTGTGGAGTTCGCGTTGACGCTCCCGCCAAAATAATATGAAAAGCATGCTCCTGGGAGAGATCACGTCTCTCGAACAAAATCAAACTCCGCTATCGTTTGAAGAAGTAGCAGAGCCAAAGATACGTAAAGGCCAAGTATTATTAAAAGTCACGCGATGCGGCGTTTGCCACACGGAATTGGACGAGATCGAAGGGCGGACTCCCCCTCCGCAATTGCCTGTGGTGTTGGGGCATCAGGTTGTCGGCATAATCGAAGAGGGAGAAAATAAAGGTCAACGTGTCGGCGTGGCGTGGATCGCATCCGCATGTGGGAAATGCAATCACTGCCTGGCGGGCAATGAAAATTTATGCAGTGACTTCAAAGCCACTGGGCGCGACGTGGACGGCGGATATGCCGAGTATATGAAAATCCGCGCGGATTTTGTTCATCCCATTCCTGATGCGTTCACCGACTCGGAGGCTGCGCCGTTATTATGCGCAGGCGCAATCGGATATCGGTCGTTGCGTTTGAGCAATATTCAAGACGGACAGAACCTGGGGTTAATGGGTTTTGGCGGATCGAATCATCTGGTGTTAAAACTTGCAAAACATAAGTTTCCAAACGCGAAAATCTTTGTGTTCAGCAGGAATCCAGATGAGAGAGAATTTGCCTTGTCGTTGGGAGCGGCCTGGGCGGGCGCAATCGACCAGAATCCGCTTGAAGGGTTGGATGCGGTCATTGACACGACCCCGGTTTGGGGTCCAGTGAGTGAAGCGTTGAAGGTGTTGAGTCCGGGCGGCAGGTTGGTGATCAATGCCATCCGCAAGGAGGAATCCGATAAAGATACCTTATCCACATTGGATTATCCATCGCAATTGTGGATGGAAAAGGAAATAAAATCGGTCGCCAATGTGACGCGGCAGGATGTACGTGAGTTTTTAGCGTTGGCGGCAGAGGCGAACATCAAACCTGAATATCAGGAATACGAATTGAAGGATGCCAACCAGGCATTGCTCGAAATGAAGCAGGGGAAAATTCGCGGGGCAAAGGTGCTGAGAGTTGCTGAGTGACCGCTTGAAATCCTGTCGATTAAAATTTTGATCGCCGAAGGTTATACTAATCGCTTTCCGAGGAACGTCATGAGTAATGCTCTAAATGGGGTTTGGTTATTCGTTATATGTCTTTTGTTGACTGCATGCAGCCCGCCAAATCAACCCGGGGAAGTGCCTCAGGCCGTTGACGGGCATCTTGATCTGCAAGGTTGGAACTTCAACGAACATGGTCTTGTAAACCTTTCAGGGGAATGGGTATTTCATTGGCAGGAATTACTTTTTCCATCTGAGGCAGAAACAGACATAAATAGCGAATACGTTCCTGTCCCCGGTACCTGGACCGATTATGAAATAAATGATCAGGCACTGCCAGCAGAAGGATTCGCAACATACCGCCTTACAGTTCAACTCCCCGATCCACCGCAAGCCTACGGACTATTCATTGAGGGAGAAGGAACCGCGTATGCCTTATGGGTGGACGGACAACTGGTTGCATGGAACGGACGTGTGGGAATCAATTCACAGGAAATGGTTGCACAAAGCATTCCGCGCACCGTCTTCTTTCAATCAGACGGCGACTCGACAGAACTTGTTATGCAGATATCCAATTTCCATCACCGCAAGGCTGGTTTCCGCAACGAAATCATCCTTGGGCTGCCATCACAAATCCATGAGTACCAGCGCAACGGATGGGCCCAGGATGCCTTTGTATTGGGGATCTTTTTGGTCATGGGGATCTATCACTTGTTCATCTATGCATTTCGTCCTCAAGACATCAGCCCCCTGTACTTCGCAATCTGGAGCTTTTTCAACCTTCTTCGCACAAGCCTGTTGGGTCAGAAGCTGCTGCTTGTCGCTTTTCCGAACATAAGTTGGGAATTTGCCCTGCAGCTTGAATATCTAACGTTCTATTTTTCCGCTCCCATCTACGCCTTGTTCATCCAAACCCTCTACCCAAAAGATGTCCATCGCTGGGCCATGCGGACAATTATCGGCCTGGGCATTTTATTTTCATCACTAATGCTCTTCCTGGACACGTTAACACTGAGTTATACAGTCACGCCGTATCAGATCGTCCTGCTTATCGAAATTTTCTACTTTGTCTTCTTTATCGGAAGAATTCTCGCCCGAAAAAGGGAGGGCGCCATATACGTTGCCATCGCATCCCTGCTCGCATTCACAGGCATCATTCTAGAGGCGCTATACCTTCAAAATATCTCCCCTTTACAATTTGATAGCAGCATCACCTTCCTGGGATTCATCCTGGTGCAGGCAATTTTATTGTCTTCGCGGTTATCGAAGTCATTCAGCAGGGTCGAGGACTTATCAAGCGAACTTGAGACGACAAACACCAGCCTGCGGGAAAGTGAAATAAAATACCGCAGCATCTTTGAAGAATCGAACGACATGATATTTACCGCCGGCCTCGATGAAAAGATCAAGGATGCCAATCCATCCTGCCTCGACATCCTTGGTTACACGCGTGAGGAATTGCGAGACATGAAAATATCCGACTTTGTCGTTCAACCCGAAAACACAAGGCAAATTAAAAAGATACTGCGCGAACAAAACATCGTCAAGGATTATGAACTGGAAATACGCCAAAAGGAAGGGAACATCATTCACGGTCTTTTAACCTTAACATTTCGTCGCAATGAAGCCGGTGATATTGCTGAACTTCAGGGCAACATACACGATATCAGCGCCAAAAAACAGGTCGAAGCCGAGCAGATACGCGCGATGGAATTTGAGCAGTTGTCGATCACCGATCCGCTCACGGGAATCTACAACCGCCGCTTTTTTGACGAGATCGCCGGCAAGGAACTCGAACGTGCCAAGCGCAGCACATCCCCGCTTACCATCATCATTTTGGATATCGACCATTTCAAGGAAATAAACGATACTTACGGCCATCCAACTGGGGATCAGGTATTGATCAGTCTGACAAACATCTATCAATCGAACATGCGCAGCATGGATATCTTTGCCCGATATGGTGGGGAAGAATTCATTATCCTGATGCCCGATACAGACTCAGAGTCCGC
This sequence comes from Anaerolineales bacterium, assembly GCA_035465095.1. GTDB lineage: Bacteria > Chloroflexota > Anaerolineae > Anaerolineales > Villigracilaceae > Defluviilinea. The sequence continues at coordinate 7,708 of DATHRQ010000463.1, forward strand.
CCATCAAATCATAGAAAGGCTTCGCGCCGCGCTGGAGGAAACGCCTCTCGCAACATATGAAAACAAAGATATCTATGTCACCATAAGTGCGGGTATTGCAGTTTGCGATGGACAGGAATCAGTGGATATTCCTGCGCTGCTTGAGCGCGCAGACCAGTCGCTTTACACATCCAAACAAACAGGCAGAAACAAGACAACCATTTGGAGGGAAGCTTGACGCTCATCAAAGATCCTGCACAGTACGAAACAAAACACCTGCACCAGATCGTAGATTTTGAAGGAAAACGCATATTGGAAATTGGATGCGGTGAGGGACGTCTGATCTGGCGATACGCATCCGCTTCTTTTTTCACCGTTGGGCTTGATCCTGATAAAGATTCATTGCGCGTCGCTGCTATCGACCGCCCTTCAGACCCGGAGGATAAGATCCACTTTGCCAACGCCGAGGCGGAACACGTCCCCTTCAACAAAGAGACGTTCGACATCGCCATTCT
>DATHRQ010000464.1:0-2503 GCA_035465095.1 Anaerolineales bacterium
GGTACTGATCGTCATCACAAAAATGGACCTGGTCTGGAAGAACAAAAAGCTCGAGCAGGACCTGGAAGCTTACCGCCTGGCCGGTTACCCTATTCAACGAGTCAGCTCGCAGACAGGCGAAGGCATCGAAGAACTCAAACGCTCCCTGCAGGGACGCATGTCTGTGCTGGTGGGTAAATCCGGCGTGGGGAAAACGTCCCTGCTGAACGCCATCCAGCCGGGCTTAGGGCTGCGCGTCAGGGCCGTCAGCCAGGGCGATCAAGGCAAGGGACGTCATACCACCACGCATCTCGAAATGTTCGAACTCGAATTCGGCGGCACGCTCGTGGATACGCCCGGCATCCGCGAATTCGGTCTTTGGGAGGTCGAAGAAGAAGAGCTTGCCTACCTGTTCCCCGAAATGGCAGGCTTTGTCGGTCGATGCAAGTTCGGTCTGAGCTGCCGTCACGACCGCGAACCCGATTGCGCCATCCGCAAGGCAGTGATGGCTGGTGACATCAGTCCGCACCGCTACAAGAGTTATATGAACCTGAGGGCAGAGTTATGAAGTACGACGCTGCATCGTTCGCGGACTTCCGGTGCTGGCAATGCGGGCACCTCGTTTCATCCATGCCTATGCTTTCGGGTGTGAACAACCGCAATCACTGTCCGTATTGTTTATGGTCGTGCCATCTCGATCTGTATTCCGCAGGAGACCGCCTGTCCGCGTGCAAGGGGCAGATGAGGCCCATCGGGTTGACCATGAAAAGGAGCAGGAACAAGTATCGGCTTGAGTCGGGAGGCGAGTTGATGCTGGTGCATAAATGTATGGAATGCAACGCCCTGTCCATCAACCGCATCGCAGCGGACGATGACGCAGAATCCATCCTGACGATATTCCAGGAGTCTCTGCTGTATGGGTATCGGTTAATTCAGCGCTGCGGACACAAAGGCATCGATATGCTGGAAGCGGATGAGGCGGAAAAAGTCCACGAGCAACTTTTTGGGCAAAGTGTAAGGTTGGCTGTATAAAGCAAAGACCCCGCTTTGAAGCGGGGTCTTTGCTTATTGTAAATTTATAGGATCGCGGTGAAGCTACGCTTCGGTCTCTTTGACAGTTTTCCTGCTTTTTTCGAGCAGGGAAGTCACTTCCTGGACGGCCTCCGCGAGGGGTATCCCTTCCACAAGGGCCCATTCCTCACACAGCACATCCTGCGTCTGTCGAAAGAAATTTGCGATCGTGCCGTATAAAGATTTGTGTTCACCAAAGGCATACAGATCACGGACGACCTCGCACTGAACGCTTATCTTGCCCTCCTTGAGGCGCTCCGCCAAATTGGACTGACGGGAGCGGGCATCGTCCGAAAGCGGTTCGGGTTGAGACGCCAGCACCTTGCGGCATTCGTCGATGTCCTTTTTCGTTGCGAGTTTTCGCAGCCCATACGACGGCGGATCGAGCGGCACCCATAAGGTACTGCCGGTCCCTTCTATCGAAACTTCGTAATATTTGCGCGTCACGTCGGACCCGAAGGCGCGGTCATCGACCTTGACTATTTTCCCCACGCCATGCTGTGGATGAACGACCTGATCGCCGATTTCGAATGTCATTACGGGGTCATTGGCCACAGCGCCTCCTGACACCTTCTTCAATTGGCAGCTTTCCAATGTTCAACGTCACTTGCATGCCTGCTCCTCTGGAAATGGCCGGTATCCAATAAAAACGTCAACCCGATCTGGGCTGACAGTGGAAAATACGTTCAACCTCTTATTAATATGTCTTATTATAGCACACCCGCCTTTTTGAGACTATTGCCTTAAAGTTTCCTGATTGATGATATTTTGTTACATATTACTGGTCTATACCGTCTTTTAAGCGGATGCTATACTCTAAAAAAGTTACCGGCCAGCTTCTTTTTTGAGCAGGCATTATATTCACAACAAGTCGCTGGGCAGGAATAATCAAAAGCATCTTGTTTCCAAGTTCATACAAGCAATGAGCATGGGAAAGGATCTTGGTATGAAAAAATTTGTATGTTTTCTCCTTCTGTTCCTGTTTCTGGTGACCGCCTGTGCGCCGGCGCCCACGCCAAAACCCACATTCGCACCATTCCCCACGTCCATACCGCTTACGGCAACATCGACCCCGCCCCCTGTTGTCCTGGCGGGCACACCTGTGCCGCTCCCCACCACCGTTATCACCGCTGAAAATATCGGCCGCCTGACCCAGCTTGCCGCTTGGGGAAACGGCACCATCGTCAAGATCGAGGCCAGTCCGGATGGAAGTTTGCTGGCGGTCGGCACCCCATTGGGCGTGCACTTGTTCGAAACCGAATCGTTCGCCGAGATCAATTTTATCGAAGTAAAAAGCTGGGTGAACACCTTTACATTTTCGCCGGATGGAACGTCCATTGCCACGGGATCAAAGGACGGCTCCGTTCAACTGTGGGGTACAGTGGACGGTGAATCGCAAAAAACACTCAGCGGATCACCGAGCGCGATCACCAGCCTGGCTTTTTCGCAGGCT
>DATHRQ010000465.1:0-3400 GCA_035465095.1 Anaerolineales bacterium
TTCCATTATACGATCAAGCCTGCAATATCATTTTTTGGTGATTACTTTTGCCCTTGTACTTGTCATTGTCGGGGTGAGCGCGATTGGCAGAACGCCCGTGGATGTCCTTCCTGAGTTCTCGCCGCCTTTTGTAGAAATTCAAACTGAGGCACTGGGACTATCTGCCGAGGAAGTAGAGCAAATGATTACTGTTCCCCTGGAACAGGATCTACTTGCCGGGGTAGCCTGGCTGGATGTTATTCGCTCCAAATCTGTCCCTGGTCTATCCTCGGTCGTCATCTACTTCGAGCCAGGGACGGACATAAATCGTGCCCGGCAAATGGTTTCTGAACGGCTTGCGCAAGCCGCAGTCGGTATTCCACATGTATCCAAGCCGCCGGCCATGATTCAGCCTTCTTCTTCAGCCAGTCGGTTTATTGTTGTAGGACTTTCATCAGAAGATTTATCCTTGATCGAAATGTCCGTGCTTGCCCGTTGGACAATTGGTCCTCGCCTATTAGGTGTCCCCGGTGTTTCCAATTTGGCCATCTGGGGCAATCGCGATCAGCAATTGCAGGTGTTGGTTGATCCTGAACATCTGCGGGATATGGGTGTTACGCTCAACCAAATTGTCAGAACGACAGGGAACTCACTTTGGGTTTCGCCTTTGTCCTTTTTGGAAGCTTCGACGCCGGGAACTGGGGGATTTATAGAGACGCCCAACCAGAGAATCGGAGTTTGGCATGTTCTGCCGATATCCTCTCCCGAGGATCTAGCCCAGGTGCCTGTTGATCGAACGGCGCTGACTTTGGGCGATTTGACGGAGATCGTGGAAGATCACCAACCATTGATCGGTGATGCGATCAACAACGACAGCCCTAACCTTCTATTGGTAATTGAAAAATTGCCAGGGACAAACATTCTGGATGTAACCGATGGTGTGGAAGAGGCGCTTGCTGCGTTAAGACCCGGTTTTTCAAGTATTGACTTCGACGCCACAGTATTCCGACCGGCGAGTTTTATTGAAACGATGATCGCCAACTTCAGTCAGGCAATGATTATCGCTGCGATCCTTTTGATGTTGGCGCTCGGCTTCTTTTTCTATGGGTGGCGGGTTGCTCTGATTAGTCTGATATCCATTCCGATATCTTTAATCATAGCCTTTTATGTGCTTCATCTGCAGGGGGCTACACTCAACTCGATGGTTCTGGCTGGAATGGTTATCGCGTTGGGTATCATCATCGATGATGCGGTTGTCGATGTGGAACACATCCTACAGCGTCTGCGTAACAATCGGCAGGAGGATAATCCCAAACCGGCTCATGTGGTTATCCTGGAGGCGTCCTCCGAGATACGCGGAAGACTTTTCTTTGCCACCCTAATCATCGTGCTGACGACCTTACCCATCTTCTTCCTGCAAGGTGTTCCCGGGGCATTATTCCAGCCGCTGGTGCTGTCTTATCTGGTTGCTCTGTTGGCTGCCATGGTCGTGGCATTGACGGTTACGCCCGTGTTGAGCTTGTGGCTGTTGGCTGACGCGAATCCTGATAAAAACGAATCGCTTTTGGGCTCCTGGCTGCGGAATGGTTATGAACGGATCCTGGCGAGTGTGGCAAGGGCGCCGGGAATGGGCTACCTCATTGTTGTAATTCTGGTGGCCGCTGGTCTTGTTGTAATCCCGTTCTTCGGACGGGAACAACTCATCCCGTCGTTCCAAGAACCGTATCTCACGATCCGAATGGATGGAGCTCCCAGTACATCAAGGCTTGAAATGAACCGAATCGTGACAAGAGCGAGCAGGGAGCTGCGTGAGCTTCCCGGGGTAGATAATGTAGTGGCTCATGTGGGACGTGCAGTAACGGGTGATCAGATCGTTGGAATTAATTCAGCCGAACTTTGGGTCAGTATCGATCCGGGCGTTGATTATGACGCGACCCTGAATGCCATTCAGGAAACAGTGAACGGGTATCCTGGGTTAAATCGCGAGGTACAGACCTACCTGCAACAAATACTGGGCCAGGAGCAATCCACTGCCGATGGCACCTATACATTGCGGGTCTATGGCAATGATTACCATGTCTTGCGCTCTGAAGTGGAAAAAGTGCGTCAGATCATATCAACCCTTGAGGGTGTTGTTAATTCACAGGCTGTTTTGCCCGCGGAGGAACCGACAATTGAAATTCAGGTTAACCTTTCGGCGGCACAACGATTTGGCGTGAAGCCTGGCGACGTGCGCAGGGCGGCGGCGGTCTTATTATCCGGACTTCAGGTTGGCAACCTGTTCGAAGAGCAGAAGGTGTTTGATGTAGTGGTGTGGAGCAAACCTGAATTGCGACAAAGCATAACCGATATTCAAAACCTGCTTATCGATACCCCTGGGGGCGGGCACGTGCGGTTGAGCGAGGTAGCCGAAGTGCGCATTGCCCCTATACCCGTTGTGGTTAATCGCGAAGCCATCTCGCCGTACCTTGATGTTGTATTCGAGATTCAGGGTAGGAATGCCAATGCAGTACTGAGTGACGTCAAGAATGCCATGCAGGATTACAGTTTCCCGCTGGAATATCATGCCGAGTTGAAAAATGATTACCAGACTCAGCAGTCAGTGTGGGATGGAATTCTTCTCTCCGGTATTATTGCCCTGATCGGTATTTTCCTGCTCCTGCAATCGGTATCCGCGAGTTGGCGCATGGCGTTTGCAGCCTTTTTTACTTTGCTTGCTATGCTGGGAGGCGGTTTGTTAGCGGCATTCCTGACCGGAACAACCATGTCCATATTTCCCCTTTTTGGATTGCTCGCAGTATTGGGCATCGGAGCGAGAAACAGTGTCCTATTAATTAGGCGCTACCACCTTCTGGAGCAGGAAGGACAAGCCTTTGATCTGAATTTAGTATTGCGCGGATCAACAGAACGCTTGGTTCCAACGGTATTGACTACGCTGTCCACCGTCCTCGCCTTATTGCCCTTTGTAATATTCGGCAATAGCGCCGGTTATGAAGTAGTTCGTCCGGTTTCCCTCGTCATCCTTGGCGGACTGATGATAACGACCCTGCTTAATTTATTCGTATTGCCCGCATTTTACCTGCGCTTTGGAGAGGTCCGCGAAGCTGCCCTCGGACTCGATCAAATGACCGTGGCGGCGAGTGAATCTTAACTGAATGTTCTTCGGGATTGGATACCCAGCCAGTTTAAGAGGTTAATTGTCGAGAAAGATTTATTTTTCTATAGGAGACCCGAAATGAAAAAACTAAATAAGTGGTTGCTTATCACATTGGTTCTTACAGGGTTGCTTTCAGCCTGTGCACCGAAGTCTGAAGTGGCGGAGAAAATTCCGCCATCAAAGACCGAGTCTGTCGAGGGATCTGACTTCAAACGTCTGACGTTGACCGAAAAAGCGGTTGAACGTCTCGATATTCAGACGGCT
>DATHRQ010000466.1:0-3700 GCA_035465095.1 Anaerolineales bacterium
GCTTTCAGTTCGTCCCGCATATCCACCACATGGACGGGTGGTAATCCCAATTCAACAATGCGTTTGGGTAAATCCAACTTGTTAATTTGATTTGTTTCAGCCTGATGCCGTTGAACCACCGTCGGCGTGGCAGAACCCAGCACGCAAACTGCGCCGCACAGCCGTGCATAGGTTTGCGCCGCTTTAACCGCATGATAGAAGGGCGGCTCGGATTGATAATACGACGAGTCGTGACACTCATCTGCAACGATAAGACCGATGTTCGGAAGAGGCGTGAAAAGGGCGCTGCGCGCGCCGATGATGATCTTGAGATCACCCGCACGGGCACGACGCCAGGTATCGTAGCGTTCGCCCTCCGAAAGTTTGGAATGGACCAGACCAACCTGCCCGGGAAAGCGACTCAAAAAACGACGAACCGTTTGTGGCGTAAGTGCGATCTCAGGCACAAGGATGATGGCCTGCCTACCGCGCCTGACGACCTCCTGTGCGGCGCGGATATAAATCTCTGTTTTACCCGAACCCGTGACACCTTGAAGAAGAAACGGTGTGCGAGAATTTGTCGAAGAAATCGCTTTTGTAATTTCATTCAACGCAATATCCTGCTCAGGTGTGAGTTCAACGACCTGACTGCTTTCTATTTTCCTGCTTTCCACCTTCTCCAACGGATCGCGAAATATTTCGTTCTCAAACAAGCGGATCAACCCACGTTCTTCGAGCACGCGCAGATCGTTGAGGTTGCATCCGCTTTCGGCATAGACCCACGAAAGGTTGACCGCCTCTGGCTGCTCGATCAAGAAACGCAGCGCGGACTGCCTGCGCGCCAGCGTTTGCTTCGTACCGAGCGACTCCATCGCCGCCTGCGCTTCTTCCGGCGGAACGGCAAGCTGCGCCACACGAACGTATTTTGTGCGTACACGCGGCGGCGGCAAAATACTCTTCGCCGACAACACACCCTTCCGCACAAGGAAACCCGCCGTCTTGCGCCAATCCACTTTTGCAAAGCGCGCATCGATCTGCCGTCCGCGGAGAGGGCCGCGTTCTTGCAGCAGCTTTATGATGCGCGATTCTATTGTTGATTTTTTTGGAATGTAATCTTTGATACGCAACTGATAAATCGTATCCACCTGCTGACTCAACCCCACCGGCAAAAACAACCCTACAACCGCTGCCAACGGCGCAAGCGTGGACTCCGCCATCTCCTCCGCCAGGGCGATCTGCGCCTGCGTGAGCACGGGTTCTGGATCGACCAGTTCGACAACTTCTTTTACTTCCTCAACGGACGGTTGGTCAAGAAAGCGCAGGATCACCCCCTGTGCGGTCTGCCTCCCAAACGGGACGATGACCAGATGCCCGACTCCCGCCTCTCCCGCAAGAGATTCGGAAAGAGCATAATCAAACACACCGGATACGGCAGGGACGTTGACAACGATTTGAACGAAGGCGGTCATTGCTGTGATTGTATCGTGAAAATCCAGATACATCGCCAGACCTTTAAGGCCAAATGGATTCCCTATCCACCAAAGCAAATCCCTATCATATTAAGGGCAATTCCCACTTCCTACCGCAGGAACGACCCGCTAAAATATGGTTGTCCAGTGCGGAGGGGAACATCAATTCTGATCGTACTCCTCCGTACTGTTTATTAGAACATGGGAAAGGAGTAACAATGAGCCTCTTCAATAAGATTCTCGAAAAGCTCGGCCTACGCAAAGGGGAAGCCGACGCACAATCGACTTCACAAGTGGATGTGGTCGAACAGTTGGAGCAAAAGGCAAAAGGGACAGGCTTAAATTGGAAGGTGTCGATCGTGGACCTGCTCACCCTGCTAGGCTTGGAAAGCAGCCGCGAAGCGCGTACTGAGCTTGCAAAAGAGCTTGGCTGTCCTGAAGAATTCATGAACGACTCGGCCAAAATGAACACCTGGTTGCACAAGACTGTCATGAAAAAGATCGCTGATAATGGCGGCAACATTCCGAAGGAATTGATGGACTAACAGACCTCAATCAAAAAAGCGCCGGTTGAAATCGGCGCTTTTTTGATTCCAAATAACACGCTGCAAGCATAATGGGAATGACAACTTGATAACAGGTTTGCAGTCCCATTTACAAGACTGTATAATTTTCACAACAGCAAAAACAGAGGAGATGGATGGAGCAGGAATCCTGGATCGGCCGTTCGCTGGGCGGACGATATGAAATCGAAGAAATGCTTGGCAGAGGCGGCATGTCGGCTGTCTATAAGGCCACAGACCCGAAGCTAAAGCGCACGGTTGCCGTAAAGCTCATCCACCCGCATCTCTCAAGGGACGACGATTTCATCCGTCGTTTCAAGACGGAGGCGGCTTCGATCGCTGCCTTCCGCCACCCGAACATCGTGCAGGTCTACGATTTCGATTACGACGGCGAAAATTATTTCATGGTCATGGAATATATTCCAGGTGGGACACTTCAGGATCAACTAAGAAAATTGAAAAAACTGGAAACTGTGATGCATCCCGAGCAGGCCATCAGGATCGTTATCGGCGTCTGCGATGCGCTCGCGTACGCGCATAAACTGGGTGCCATTCATCGCGACATCAAACCAGCGAATATCATGCTCACGGATGAAGAACAGCCCATCCTCATGGATTTCGGCCTCGTCAAGATACTCAACGCCACATCCCACACGGCCTCAGGCGCGATCATCGGTACGGCGAGATACATGCCGCCTGAGATCATCAACGACGAACCGCCCGACGAACGTTCCGACATCTATTCACTGGGCATAACACTCTATGAAGCATTGACAAGTGCACCGCCATTCGACGCGGAATCCGTCCTGACTCTCATAACGATGCACCTGAACGATCCCGTCCCTGATCTAAGCGCACTGCGTCCAGACATCCCTCACGGATTGATGCGCATCGTCAACAAATCACTGGAAAAAGACCGCAATGACCGTTACAGCTCGGCAGATGAAATAGGCAGGGACTTGAAACGCATCCTGCCTACGCTTCAAACTGCCCCTGTTTCGAGAGCCAAATTCGGCCGCTTGACCGTCAAACTGCCGGACGGCGGCGAAATGGAGTTCGGTGTTTCAAAACCCGAGATCACAGTCGGACGCGGAGAAAGCAATGATGTTGTCATCGATGACGAGCGGGTATCCCGCTCTCATGCCCGCCTTGAGATCAACCCCCAGGGCGAGGTCAAGGTGATAGATACAGGATCGACCAACGGAGTGATGGTGAACGGCGTAAAGGTCAAAGAGACGGCGATCAGGCCCGGAGATGTCATTGAAATGGGCGGAAGTCAGATTCGGTATGTGAACTTATCTGATAACGACCAAATAACAATTGTCGGTTAATCGTGAAAGTTTTTAAAAGTACACGCATGTTAAAGACCCACCTGGCAACAAACTTAAGAGAGCGTTTCGGGAATCCGTCAGGAAGTAGAACAGGATTGTATAGAAAATGAGACTCAAGTTTTGTATCTCAGCACTTATCCTACTCTCTACAGTTGGGTGTTCATCAAGACCAAGTGTCGAGGAAACTCAATCATCATTTACAAATAGACTTCAAATAACCTATATCCAACTAAAACAAGAGCAAAACTTTAGCGAATTTTACGTGTTGGATATTGCTTGTTTACATGAAGACGAAATATGTTTAGGGGAACCCGAATTACTGTTCCAATCTTTACAGGCACCAAGCAATGAACAAAAT
>DATHRQ010000467.1:0-4533 GCA_035465095.1 Anaerolineales bacterium
TCATGGCGCGCGCGCCTGTGGTCGTCGCCTGGCTCCCGTGCAGAACTTTTGCAAGGCCAAAATCCACCAGGAAGATATGCCCCTCCGAAGTTATCTTAACATTACCCGGCTTGAGATCGCGGTGCAGGATCGGCGGCTTGCGAGTGTGGAGATAGCTCAATGCATCGCATATGGCTGCGCCGAGCAGAATAGCCTCATCCTCCGTGATATTTCCCATGCGTTCCATACGCTGGCGTAAATCCTCGCCCTCGATATAGTCCATTACAAGATACTGCCCTTGATCACCGATCACAAAATGATCGGTAACACGCGGCAGATTTGGATGGCGCAAATTTGCGAGGATCACCGCTTCAAGGCGGAACTGGCGCGCATATTCGTCAGTGGTGAACAGATTTTCCTTGGCCGCCACATCCACGCCCAGGTTTTCATCGACCGCGCGATAAACAGACCCCATGCCGCCCTGGCCCAGGATCTCTACGATGCGATATCTTTTGTGTAATAAAGTGCCGCGTTCGAGTGTCATTAAAGAGGAAACGCTCCCATGAAAAAAATTGCGCTAGATTTGGGATTATATCAGAGCATACACCCAGATGTTGGATTTGTGTTTCATTTTGAAATGGAATAACAACCCTGTATATAACGCTTCAACTTCCGGATTTTGGGTTGACCCTGTCCGATCGGCAGTGACCCACTTCCAGTCTGGATTCAATCCATCGAAAGGGCTTCAGGTACACGTCACGCAGGAAGCGGTTTTCTCTAAAAACCCCTCCAAAGTATCTGAATAAGCCATCACAATTGAGGTACACTTTTCGCATGCAAACATCATCCCGACCCCTGCGCTGGTGGGATTGGCCCTCCGTGATCATCCTGCTCATTCTGCTGGAGACCGTTGCATCCCGCCTGGTAACCACAGAATGGACACCATTCCTATACATCGGGCAGGTGGTCACATTTTTCGGTTTCGTCGTCGGTACGGCCCTCGGCCGCACACATTTCTCGCCACGCATCGCGCGCTGGATATCCTTCCTTTACATGCTCGTACTGCTGCCCCTGCAATGGACGCTGGTCATGGAACAGGACATCGCCCTGGAGGAGCAATTGCTGAGCGTGATCGGACGTTTATTATTTTCGGCCATCGCCTTTTTCTCACGCAGTCCCGTCGAAGACCCCTTCTTTTTTATCGCCGTGGTGACAATGGGACTTTGGATCCTGAGCGCTTCGGCGGCTTTTCGCCTGATACGCGATCAGAATTATCTTATCGTCGTGATACCGTCCGCGATCAGTCTGCTGTTCATCCAAAATTATGACAATGCGGTCGCCGGGCGCTTATGGTTTATTGCATTCTTTGTCTTTTTGTCCCTGCTCATGCTTGGGCGTTTGAATCATTTGGAGAACAAACGCTCATGGCGCAGGAGGCGCATTTTCGTCTCACCCGACACCAGCATTGATATTACAGGCACGATGACCATCATCGCCGGTCTGCTCATCCTTGTCTCATGGGTTCCGCCAGCCTCCCTTTCCAGTGTGGACGCCGCCAGGCGGGTTTGGAACGATGTGACAAAGCCCTGGCGTAATTTCACCGACCGCATGGAGAATGCAGTCACAGCACTTGATTCGGTCAGCGGCGGCAGGCGCGGCGAGTTCTTTGGTTCCGAGCTTGGCCTCGGTCGCGGCTTTCCGCTTTCAGAACAGCTCATGTTCCGCGTGCAGACGCCGGACCTGCCATCAAGCCAGACACCTCCGCGATATTACTGGCGCGGCAGAACGTATGACTTCTATTGGGATAAGCAGTGGTACACAACGGGGACAACCCTGGTTGACTATACTCCTGCTGAAGAGGTAACGCCGGTCTTTTCTGCGCAGGCAACAGACCCGGCGCTCTTCCTCTTTCAAACCGGGGATCTGACACATTCCCTGATCTATACGCCATCGCAGGCCGTTTGGTTCAGCCGCACAGGATCGACGCGTAATATATCTGCCGGTGATTCGGAAGAAGTTATCTCGTGGTATGCCTCTCCCTCCCTGCTCGTGGGCGAAGCCTATCAGGTCAATGCCGTTCTTAAAAACCCGAATATTCAGGATTTGCGCGAGGCCGGAACGAACTACCCGGATTGGGTCAGGGACAAATATCTGCAAATGCCTGAGGAATTCTCTCCCAAGGTCAGTGAACTTGCCGCTCTGATCACTGCCAACTACGATAACCCATATGACAAGGCCGCTGTCATTACAAGGTACCTGCGCGACAACATCGAATACTCCAATGCCCTACCCGAACCGCCCAGGAACAGGGACCCGCTCGAATGGATGCTGTTCGAGAACAGGCAGGCTTATTGTGTTTATTATTCCACGGCCGAGATCCTGATGCTGCGTTCGCTCGGCATCCCCGCCCGCCTGGCTGTCGGCTTCGCACAGGGACAGGAGGTTGGGGACGAATACCTCGTCCGCAAGTTGGACGCCCACGCCTGGCCTGAGGTCTACTTTCCGGGTATCGGCTGGATCGAATTCGAACCTACAGGCAGCCAGCCTGCCCTCACCCGCCCCGTTCCGCCGCAAACACGGGAAATAACAGACGACTTCAACCCGGATCTCATCGATTTTCTGGAGCTGGAAAACAATCCTGAAGAAGCTTCCAATCCCGACCAGAATCTGGAGATGAATGACCTGGAAGAAACGGCATCTGTCGCCACGATCAACCCAGCCATCTACCTGATCCCGACCTTTATCGCCTTTATTGCGCTGACGTTTTTTCTGCTTTGGCGGTATTCCGTTCCAACACGCCTGCCCTCCATTCTGCGGACCACCCTGGAAAAAAACGGCTCCACCCCTCCAAACTGGCTGGTCAACTGGGAACACTGGGTGACCATATCGCCCGTCGAGCGAGCGTTTGAAAGCATAAATTACAGTCTGCGGCTGATGAAAAATCCCCTGCCTGCCCACGCGACACCCATCGAACGCGCAAACGAACTAACAAAATTGATGCCTGCTGCGGAAAAAGAGATAGGCGCACTTCTGGACGAACACCAGACATCCCTTTATACTTCTAGAAGCGCAGATGACCTGCGCGCACGACGTGCCGCCTTAAAGATACGTACACAGGCGATTATCACACGAATCCGTAACAGGTTGAGGGGCAGAGCCAGTATAACCAGCAACTGAGTCCTTGGCATGCTTGGCCATGAGAAGGGCAAAGGACAGACCTATGGCTACAGCAAAGACGAAACCCATTTCGATCAACGACCAACTGGTTTCCGTTACCCAACGCGCTTCAAAACTGCGCGCGTCCCTGGATGAAAATCAGGCACCCGAGGTGGTCAAGGGCTTCAAGGAACTCGAAGACTCACTCTCTCGCATCAGTGAGGTGCTGGTGCCCTTCGAGCAGCGTTTCAGCCACCTGCAGGCACTGGCTGGGATCGGGCAGGTGGTCAACTCGACGCTCGAACTCGACGAAGTGCTGCGGGTCGTCATGGACACCATCGTGCGCTTGACCGAAGCCGAGCGCGGATTTCTAATGCTTCGCAACACAGACGGCGATATGGAAACCCGCATCGCGCGAAACTGGGAACAGGAATCTATCAACAAGAATGAATTTGCGATCAGCCGCACCATCGTGGAACGCGTCATCGAGGGGGGCGAGGCAGTGCTCACCACCAACGCACGCGAAGACCCGCGCTTCGACGAGCAGGAAAGCATTATCGCCTTCAACCTGCGCTCGATCTTATGCGTGCCGCTGATGGTCAAAGCCGACCTGATCGGCGTGATCTACACCGATAACCGCATCCGCTCGGGCATCTTCTCAGAATCCGACCGCGACCTGCTGATCTCTTTTGCAAACCAGGCTGCGGTTGCCATCGAAAACGCGCGCCTGTTCTCCTCCCTCAAAATGACGCTCGAGGAAGTCACCGAACTCAAGAACTTGATGGACGATGTGTTCGCGTCGATTGTGTCGGGCGTGATCACGGCCGATGTCGAGGATCAGATCACCCTTTGTAATCGAGCCGCTGCGTCCATTTTGGGACATGCCTCGGCGGAGATCGTCGGCAGAAAACTCGAAGAGATCGTCCCGTCTTTTGCAGAAAACATCAAACCCCATTTGCTTTCAATTCGCGAGAGCGAGCAGCCCATTGTGGGGCTCGAGCTAAGCTCGCTGCTGCCCGAGCGCGGACATGTGGACTGGCAGCTCAATCTCTCTCCATTGAAGGATGCCGGCTCAAAGACGCAGGGCGTGGCGATCGTGCTGGACGATCTGACCGAACGCAAGAAACTGGAAGCCCAGCGCAAGCTCTTTGAACGCATGGTCTCCCCAGCCGTCATCGAACAACTCGACCCCAACAGCCTGCAGTTGGGCGGCAAACGCGTGGACATTTCTGCGCTGTTCGCAGATGTGCGCGGTTTCACGTCGTTCAGCGAATCGCAGGAACCTGAAAAACTGGTATCCATCTTAAACCGTTACCTGGCCGCCATGGCGGAAGCCGTGCTTTCACAGGAAGGTACCATCGATAAGTTCATGGGCGATGCGATCATGGCCTGGTTCAA
>DATHRQ010000468.1:0-2790 GCA_035465095.1 Anaerolineales bacterium
TCTTCGAGCATATCCCACATGCCCTGCTGCGCACCAACCACCACCGTAAAAAGATTTACTCCCGCGCTGAAATGTTCCCCTTCGTTGCCAATGACAAGCCCATCAAAGTCATTTTCAAGACGCTCCAAAGATTCGTTGAGCATTGTGAAGATGTCTTCTTCGAGCGCGTTCATCTTGGTATGGAATTCAAGACACGCAATACCATCACCCATGTCGTGCAGGGTCGCGCCTGCGTTCTTTGAAACGACCTTCTGCTGTTTCAAAACGATCATGTCCACCGGCTTCTCGATCTTCTCATACCTCCCCTGGACCGCATCATACACGCCGACCTTCTCTCCGTCCTTGTATTGATAAAACGACTCGACACCGGCCTTGAGCATGTCATCCACCCACTCGGCGGCAGGATATCCTTCCGCCTTCATTTGTTCGACAGTCTCCTGCACACCAAGCATGTCCCACGTCTCGAACGGGCCTGCCTCGTGCATAAATCCCCAGCGGACAGCATCGTCTATCGGCTTCATCGTATCCGCAACTTCGGGGATAATGGATGACGCGTACTGGAAACCCTGATACGTCAACGCTTTGACAAGTTTCGCTGCCTTGTCGTCCGCTTCCAACATGACCTTGAGCCTGTCACCCAGTTCCTCGACATCTTTCGCCGCCCCGACCGAGTCAAAGCGCGGTTTGGTCGGCGCGGTATGTTCGAGCGTGTTCAGGTCAAGCGACCAATATTCCTTCTGGCCCTCTTCATTGCGCATCTGTTTATAGAAACCGATCCTGGTTTTATTACCCAGCCAGTTGCGTTCGATCAAGGTCGAAAGCAGCTTGTTCGGTGCTTCGGCTTTCAAATATTCCTGCCCCAGCTTATCGTGCGGAATCAACGGCGCAAGATTTCGACTCACATGATCCCATACATCGATGCCCACCAGATCGAGCAAACGGAACGTGGCCGTCTTCGGCCGCCCCATCAACGGGCCTGTGATCGAATCTACTTCATCGACGGAGTAATCGTTTTTCAAAATAAAGTCCATTGCGAACGCACCGGTGCCCGAGCCCAGCCGGTTGCCAATAAAATTAGGTGTATCCTTGCAAATCACAATCCCCTTGCCAAGACGATACTCCCCAAAGTGGCTCATGAACTCGACCACTTCTTTGGACGTTTCCTTGGTTGGGATGATTTCCAGCAACTTCAAATAACGCGGCGGGTTGAAGAAGTGCGTTCCAAGGAAGTGTTTCTTGAACTCCTTGGATCGTCCCTCCGCAATATCGTGGATAGGGATACCTGAAGTATTGGTGGTAACAATGCCAGTCGGTTTACGAACCTCGTCGATGCGCGCCATCAGTTCCTGTTTGATCTTGAGATCTTCGATAATCGCCTCGCAGACCCAGTCCGCTTCGGCGACTGTGTCAAAATCATCTTCGAGATTTCCCAATGTGACTAAGGTCTTCAAATCATCAGACATCAAATTGGCAGGTTTGGCTTTCAGACAGGCTTCCCAGCCGGTTTTAACGATCTGGTTCCTATCGCCTTCTTTCGATGGGATGTCAAGCAGCGTGACAGGCACGCCCGCATTCGCCAGATGGGCTGCAATCGCCGCACCCATGGTGCCAGCGCCGATTACGACTGCTTTGTGAATTTGATATTTCATACTTAATCTCCTCGGTGGTCGAGTAGTCCCGCATGTTTGTGGCGGGACATATCGAGACCACTATTAACCATAATAATTCTGCTTAGCGATGGCCTCGATACGGCTGGGTTTCGATATGCTCGCAACGAACGCTCGCTACTCAACCAACAGCCCTACTCGACCATCGGAGCATTTTTACTATCTCAGGTCTTTACCACTGTAACCCAGAATATTCCTCGCCACCACTAGCCGGTTGATTTGTCCCGTGCCTTCGTAAATGTCCGTGATCTTCGCATCGCGCATCCATTTCTCTGCCAGGAACTCACGGCTGTACCCGAGCGGTCCCAAAATCTCGACCACCTTCTGTGTGATCTTCGTGCATACATCGCCAGCCTTGACCTTGCTCATCGACGACTCGAGGGCGTTGGGTTTCTTATTGTCGGCCATCCAGACCGCCTTGATGACCATCAGCCACGCCGATTTCAACATGACGTCCATGTCGATCACTTCACGCTCGATATTGGTCAGCTTTTGGCGCGGCAATCCATAGCGGATTTTGACGTCGTTCTCTTCAAGTTTCTCTTTCAGGAATTCCAACGCGGCTCGTGCCACGCCGACACCTGTTGCCGCAACGAGCGGCCGGGTCGCATCGAAGGTCGCCATTGCCTTCTTGAAGCCGGTCGGCCTTTTTTCAACCGTGGGACTTCCCAAAATATTTTCGAAGGGAACGCGGGCATCCACCAGGGAGATCGTGGCCGTGTCGCTACAACGGATTCCCAGTTTATGTTCGAGTTTCGTAACCTTCACGCCGGGCGTCCCGCCTTCAACCACGAAAGCCCGCATGCCGGCGCGTCCAGCTGACGGATCAATGGATGCCCAGACGACGACAAAGCCTCTTCCCAATTTTTCGTATTCTGTGAAGGACTTATCCCCGCCTGTAACAAATATCTTCTCGCCGTTGATGACCCATTCATTGGTCTTTTCGTCCAACACAGCCCGGGTGCGTATGGCGGAGTTGTCGGAGCCTGCGCCCGCTTCGGTAATGCACATGGCGGCAAAGGTCGGTTTCTCGCCGCTGAAGCGCGCCAAGAATTTTTTCCTCTGTTCGGGCGTGCCAGCGGCATGGACAGCCGCCGCGCCGAGTCCGCCGCCGGGCAGGCAG
>DATHRQ010000469.1:0-5456 GCA_035465095.1 Anaerolineales bacterium
TGAAGGTCTTTTGCAAGCCTTCGAACAAAATCCATATCCATGCGTGAGTAAGAAATAAATACCCTTGTCATTGTATCCATGCTTTCCGGTGGTTATTATAATAAGATTATAAGGCAAGTTTACATGAAAGGATTCAAGATGAACAAATCCGTTCAAAATACCCAGGCGGGATATGATGCCGTCGCGCCAGAATATGCAGAAAAATTCAAGAACGAGATGGACGATAAACCCTTTGACCGCGATTGCCTTAACCGCCTCGCGCGCGAAGTTGGCGCTCTCGGTCCGATCTGTGACCTGGGTTGCGGACCTGGTCAGATCGCCCGCTATTTAAATCGTCAGGGTGTGGAAACGCTCGGCGTCGACTTGTCACCAAATATGGTGGCCGAGGCTAAACGGCTGAATCCTGATATCCATTTTCACCAGGGCAATATGCTGTCCCTGCCTGATGCGGATAATTCCTGGGGCGGTATCGCCGCTTTTTACTGCATTATCCATATTCCCCGCGAACAGATCGTGGATGCGCTGCGCGAGATGAAACGTGTTATAAAACCGGGCGGCGGGTTACTGGTCACCTTTCATGTCGGTGACGAGACCAAGCACCTTGATGACTGGTGGGACAAGCCGGTAGATATTGATTTTAGATTTTTCCTGCCCACTGAAATGGAGAATTGGCTCAAAAAGGCTGGTTTTGAACTGGAAGAGACCTTGGTCCGTGAGCCGAACCCGGAAGTAGAGGTTGCCACGCATAGAGCCTATATTTTTGCGAAAAAACCCAGATAACCCATGCTATACTCTTAATAATCGACTTTCAGACAACAAAGGTAACTACATGCCAGAACAATCCAAACGAGGCTATCTTGTCCTCGCGGATATTAGCGGATACACATCGTTTTTAGCCAAGGTGGAGCTCGAGCACGCCCACGAGATCCTGACTGACCTGCTCGAAGTGATCGTGGAAAGATTCCAGTCCCTGCTTACGATCTCCAAACTGGAGGGGGATGCCGTCTTCGCATATGTGGGTGAAACCAAAATTTCACGCGGTGAGATCCTGTTGGAATTGATCGAAAGCACCTACACTGCATTCCGTCAGCGGCGGGATACTTCCAATCGCAGCACGACCTGCTCCTGTAAAGCCTGCCAGTCCATGCCATCGTTGGAGTTAAAGTTTTTCGTCCATTGCGGCAGTTTCATAGTCCAGCATGTAGCGGGGATTCAGGAACTGGTCGGTTCAGATGTAAACCTCGCCCATCGGTTGATGAAAAATCACGTCACAGAACATACAGGCTGGAAAGCCTATTCCCTTTTTACGAAATATGCAATGGAATGCCTCGGCTTGAAAATAGATGATGTCCACGACCAGATTGAATCATACGAACACTTGGGGGACATTGCCACGGTCACGATCAATTTACTGCCCCGGTACGAAGCGCTGGCGGCCTCACGACAGTACTATTTTTCAGACAATGATGTCGATATCACCGTCCCCCACGAATTCAATGTTTCGGATGTTGAGCTTTGGCAAATCCTAACCTCAACTGAGATCCTGACTGCAATGATGGAAAACACAAAATGGTTGACTGTGAACCTCCCAGGCGGACGAACTGGGGTCGGTGCCCAAAATCATTGTTTGCATGGAAAAGGAGTGATGCGCCTCACGATTGTAGACTGGCATCCTTTCACCTATTTTACAGCGCATGGTATTGATGGAAGACAAAAGTTTTATCAGATGTATGAGATAAAACCTTTCCCGGATAACGCAGGATCAATCCTTTATTGGCGTTGGAAGGCAGATATGGGATTACCCCGCTGGCTTGGCAAGATCATGGGCGCCACAGTGGGAAAGATGATCGGCATTCAGTTCTGTAAAATGGTCGAAAACTATATTGCAAATGCTCAAAAGCCGACATTCCTGCCAGAGACAGAATGAACACCAACACAACCATTGAACGCGGCTACCCCCTTCTGGCAGACATTTCAGGTTTTGTCGATTTTCTAAACGATTCTGAAATCGATCATGCGCGCGAGATCATCCAGGAGCTGCTGGAGTTCCTCATCAAAAAAATCGGCCCCGTTTTTACGGTTGCACAGATCGATGGCGACGCCATTTTCGCCTTTGCGCCGGAAGGCGGTTTCATACGCGGCGAATCACTCTTTGAGCTGCTTGAATCCACATACACGGCCTACAAGGATCAACTCGTTCAGGTCAGCCGCGTACGCTCGTGTGGCTGCAACGCCTGCCGCAACGCCCCCGGGCTCGATCTGAAATTTGCCGTCCACTTTGGCGAATATATTCCGTATGAATTCAACGATCAATTCGACCTGACCGGCCTGGCCCCTTACTTCATCCGCAAACGCGAGTGGAAGGAACCCGTCCAAGAAGCAACACACTGGCGCGGATATGCCCTCTTCACGCAGGATTGCCTGACCCAGCTTGGACTGCATCCCGAAGACCTGAACGCCATCGAGATTCCAGGCGGTTCAACCCGCGCTTTCGGCCTGAATCTCGAAGCCCGATACGAATCCACATTGAAACATCGCAATGTACTCATCACGGACGAGGAAGCCTTGGCTTCATTTTCGATGGATTTCCCCACCTCCCCCACCACCCTGTGGAATTGGATCAATGACCCTGAAAAACGGACACAATGGTTTATTTTGAAATGGTCAGCCCGCTCCCGTCCGAGCGGCCGAACAGGCACAGGCGCGGTCAACCACTGTTATCATGGCATTGGTGATACGCTCGAAACCATCCTTGATTGGCATCCGTTTGAATACTATACTTCTGAATATCAAATTCGCCCCTTTAACCTTCGCATTCGTCAAACGACCCGCTTTGAAACCGTTTCCGATGGCAAAACCCGCCTATATGTAACCATAAAACCATCGAATGAAAATGCTGGCTGGCTCACAAAATTTATATGCAAACTATACGCTGGCTATGAGAAATATGTCTTCGGTCGCCTGTATCGATTGATCACATTAACCAATTGATAACGCCATTGCAATTCAAACATTAATGAAAACTAATCGTAATTGAGTATAATTTAAGAATGAGCTCGAACTGGGTCGGTAAGACCCTTGGTAAGGTTAAGATCGAATCCAAGCTTGCACGTGGGGGCATGGCTGAAGTCTATCTCGGCACGCATATCAATCTCGAACGCAAGGTAGCGGTTAAGATCCTGCGTAACCCCAGCGAGGAACATTCCGACGATTTGGAGCGCTTCCAACGCGAGGCTCGTGTTATCGCCAGTTTACGCCATTCAAACATTGTCCAGGTTTTCGATTTTGACACGGTCGACAACGATCCCTATCTGGTCATGGAGTATGTCGACGGACCCTCGCTGTCCGCGTATCTTCACAATCTTCACGGGAACGAAAAAAAACTCAAACTTCCTCACGTGATGCGCATGCTGAACGGTGTTGCCAGCGCGCTTCAATACGCGCATAACAACAAGATCGTCCACCGCGATATCAAACCCGGCAACATCCTGCTCACCTCCCCCACCCAAAAGATCGAACTGGGCGAGCCCCTTCCGGATGATTTCGTGCCGGTTCTTACGGACTTTGGCCTGATCCGCTTTTTGGATGCTGCCCGCCAAACGACAACGGGTATAACGGCCGGCACACCTGCCTATATGAGCCCTGAACAGGCGCAGGGTGAGGCCACCGATGGGCAGACCGATGTGTACTCGCTCGGTGTTGTTCTCTACGAAATGCTCGCAGGCAAACTCCCGTTCGACGGCGAGACCACAATGGGAATCCTGCTCAAGCATATCAACGAGCCTCCCCCACCGATCCCGGGACTTTCTCCATTCATGCAGGATGTCCTTAACCGGGCGCTTGCCAAAAACCGCGAGGACCGCTTCCCGTCCCCGGCTGATTTCGCCAAGGCTTTTAGCGCCGCCGTCGAAATTAATCCCGCCACCATACAGATGGATGCGCTTGCCTCCGACGGCCCCTATACCCTTCAGATGGAAGATGCGCCAAAGGCAGGACAGTCCAAACGGTCCGGTTGGATGCGAATGGCAGCTATCGGGGTAATCGCGGCCATAATGGGTACGCTCTTTTTCTTTAATCAATTTCCCTCTTTGGCATCCGAAACCGAATCTGCCCCTGAAACGCAAACGCCGGCCATATCGACTTCATCTTCGACATTGACCAGCACCAATACGGTGACAGCAACACCCCTGCCGCCTGTAAACTTGGAGACCAGCCTGGTAATTCACTTCCGCGATGAGAATGCAATTGCTGACCAGGCTTTTCTTGAAGTGAAACGCGTTCCTGCAGCACCCGAGGGAAGCAACTACGAGGTGTGGTTATTCAATGCCCGGCGGGAACGCATCAGCCTCGGAATACTGACGCTGGACGAGTTGGGAAAAGGGGAATTGACCTTCACAGACGAACAGGGAACAAACCTGGTCTCCAAATACGATCAAGCTGAGATCACACTCGAGCCTGAAGACGACTCCAACCCGGCGCCCACAAAATTGATCGCGTTTCAATTCTCCCTTCCCGAAGATGGAATCGTTCACATCCGCTCATTGCTGGCATCCTATCCCGCTATATCGGATAAAACTGCACTAATCCAGGGGCTTTACACATATATAAAAAGGATCAATGAACTTGCCGGTGAAATGGACTCCGCCTACACCAGCGGAAATGAAGCCCTTGTGCGTCAATCTGCAGAAGCGATCATGAACATGGTTGTGGGGAAACAAAGCTCAAGTTACCAGGATTGGGACGAGGACGGCTCCATCACTGACGATAGCAATGGGTATGGACTCCAACTCAACGGAAGCAACCTGGGTTATTTTGGTGCGACCTACACAGAGGCCAGCAACGCCATTGACTCAATCAACGTGTCTGAGCCAATTCAAAGGTATGGTCAAAGCCTTAAGATCTGTGTTCAAAACCTTGCACAATGGACCCCGCAACTGCAAGAGCTTATCCTTGACATCCTTGAGTCCCCGGCCGGCTCCGATACAGAAGAGCAGATCGCAGATGCGGTGGCTCTGACCGACCAAATGCTGAACGGCGTAGACTTGAACAACAACGGCGCTATTGAGCCCATAGCGGGTGAATGCGGCGCACAATTTGCCTATCAGTACGCGTATGGTATGGCAGATATGCCGCTTATTTCGACTGGACTCATAGCCGGCTTAGGCACTCCCACCCCTCCGGGTGGGCTGTATCAACCGACGTCCATTGGCGGTAATAATGATGGCGGAGGTGGCGGTTCAACTCCACAACCAGGGCATACTCCTCCCGGCCAGGTGAAAACTGATAAGCCTCCAAACACTAATCAACCAACAAAAAAACCAAAAAGTAATGAGAATTGAACAATCCATCAAATTATCAAGCAATTGATGGATTGTTTGTTAAGGTTTAATTTTCCAAGATCGAATTATTTTGCCTTGACTTGATTTGCCACAGCCGCAGCTTTCTTCGCAGCTTCT
>DATHRQ010000470.1:0-10420 GCA_035465095.1 Anaerolineales bacterium
TTTGCGATCTTTCCTCTATATAGCTGGATACCGATGCTGCTGGAGGAAGCCCCGCCCTTCACTGTCGGATTTCTGTTGTGGCTCATACCCACCATCACTGTCATTTTTGGCGCGGGATTTATTGACCGTTACTCCTGGCTTCGCTCCTCGCCACAATTGACAACAACACTCCAGTTTGCCGGAGCCATCATGGTCGTGACTGGTGGATTGTGGGCAGCTTTTCAGCGTCACATCGGACGGATCATGGCGTATGGCGCCATCGCAGAAACAGGATTCTCCCTGCTCGCGCTCAGTCTGGACCTAAGATTTGGCGCTTCCGTTTTATTTTTACTGCTCCCCGCGCGGGCCTTGGCGCTGGCTGTCTGGTCCCTTTCGTTAAGCATTCTCAAAAATAACTCGGAAACCATGCGCTTCCGTTCAGTGCGCGGCATGATCAGGGCTTTCCCGTTCGCCAGCGCCGGATTGGTGATCGCGTCCCTTTCAACCAGCGGATTTCCATTACTGGCCGGATTTCCCGCGCGCCTGGCATTGTGGGATTTGCTGGCGCGCGCGTCCCTCGGCACGGCATTATGGATGG
The DNA here is from genome assembly GCA_035465095.1 of Anaerolineales bacterium. Taxonomy (GTDB): domain Bacteria; phylum Chloroflexota; class Anaerolineae; order Anaerolineales; family Villigracilaceae; genus Defluviilinea. The sequence goes on from DATHRQ010000470.1 coordinate 578, forward strand.
GGATCGGCATTGCCGGGTTGTTCGTCACGTCATTTCGAACGCTCGCAGTTTTGAGCATGGCGGACGAGTACACAAGCTGGGGCGTGGGCGAAGATCGGTTACAGGGAATCATGCTTGGGCTGGGAGTGATCGGGTTGTTCATCCTGGGTATATTCCCCCAAACCTTACAATATTTCCTTGCAGACCTGCCCGGCATGTTCGAACACCTCGGCCGCTGAGGCGTTATAATATCCCCACGCAACACAAAAGTAAGCGCCGGAGGATCCATGGATTTTGAACAGATCGTTAAACGTCTGCAATGGCTGGACGAGGAACATCGCAAGGACAAAGCCGCGATCATCGAACTCGAAGAACGTATCGCCGCATATGAGGGGAATCTTGACACCGTAGCAAAACAGGTCAAACCGCTTGAAAAACAGATTGCCGACCTTACCCCGAATTCCGCCCGCATCGATCAATTCGAAGTCATTGTTGCCAACCAACGCGAGGAAATGAAGACCTCACTCAGCGAACTTGAAAAAAAATATCAGAAGCGTGAAAAAGAGTTGATTACACAGCACCAAAAGGATCTCGAACCGTTCCATAAGGAGATCGAAAAACTCAAAACAGCGCTCAAGGAATTTGCCCCGATAAAGCGCGAACTAAAGTCACGTGTAACCGCAGAAAACCGTTTACAACAGGAAATCAATGAACTGAAATCGCCCATAAACGACGCCAAGCGTACAGCCGAGGATTCAATCCGCACACAGCGCATTTTCGAGGAGAATCGCAAACAAGACATAAAACGTTTCGCCGATCTGCAGGGCGAAATCGCAGCACTCCGCAAACGAATTGACGAGGCGCGTATCAAAGTCGATTCCGGTACAGACAGTGTCCGGCATCTGGAAAACCGTTTCAAGGAATTACTGGTCTCAGAAAAGGAACGCAAAGCCGCACAAGCCGAGTTCATTGAAAAACAATCGGTGGCACATCTTGACCGCGAACGTATCTACAAGGAATGGCACGAAAGCTATACCGATTTCCAAACACAGATCGAGAAACTGGATACAGAAACGCTGGAGTTGGAAGAAACATTACGCGCGGCTAAACGCGCACAGGAAACCTACAACGAGTTGAACACAAAACTTGAGCGGCGCATCAACGAGGTGACAGAAATGCAGCGGCTTGCCGAAGATCGACTGCGGCAGGAATGGGTGACTTTCAAGGCAGACGACCAAAAACGCTGGACCGGCTATACACTCTCTCAGGACGAAGGCGTGAAAGATGTTCGCAAAGTGCTGGATAAATTAGACAAGCGCATCAGCGCCCTCGACGAGCTTCAGCAAACCACACAGGATCAATTGCATCAGACAACTGATGCCACCGAAGGACAGCTTCAGGAATTAATGAACGTCGCTCATGAATGGCTCTCCGCTTATGAACGCATTATGGGGCACGATAAATCGACAAAGAAAACGAAAAAATAATTATCGAATATTTCTTTCCTCTTTCTTCTTTCGTAAAAGGGATGAGGAAAGTGGAAAGATTTTTTATTTATGCGTGTTATTGGAACAGCAGGTCATGTAGATCACGGAAAATCCACATTGATCGCGGCGCTTACCGGTACACATCCTGACCGCCTCAAAGAGGAACAGGAACGCGAAATGACCATCGAACTCGGTTTCGGTTGGATGACTCTTCCAAACAGTGAAGAGGTCGGCATCGTGGATGTTCCCGGTCACCACGATTTCATCGAAAATATGCTTTCTGGTATCGGGGGGATAGATGCGGCGCTGCTCATTGTCGCGGCGGATGAAGGCGTCATGCCGCAGACAAGAGAACATCTGGCCATACTGGACCTGTTACAAATTCCCGCTGGGCTGATCGTCTTGACAAAGACCGATCTCGCCTCAGACTCAGGGTGGCTCGATCTCGTCGAAACAGACATTCGCGCCGCTGTTGCCGATACTGTTCTACAAGAAGCGTCCATAATTCGCGTTTCTGCAAAAAATAAAACCGGGCTCGATGAACTAACATCCCAACTTCAATCCATCCTCATGCAAAAGCCCGCCCGCCCGGATCTAAACCGTCCGCGCCTGCCCGTGGACCGGGTCTTCACCATGAGCGGGTTTGGCACCGTTGTGACCGGCACCCTCAGCGACGGTCAGCTTTCCGTCGGTGAGGAGGTCGAAATTTTGCCATCCGGCCTGACAGGCAGAATTCGCGGGCTGCAGACCCACAAGAAGAAGGAAGATACTGCCGTCCCCGGTTCGCGAACGGCAGTGAACATCTCAGGGGTCAGCACGGAACAGATCCAACGGGGAAACGTGCTCGTACACCCTCATCAATATAAACCAACCCGCAGGTTGGACGCACGCCTGCGATTGTTGAAGGATGTATCCTCTTCGATCAGGCACGGGCAGGAGGTTAAGTTCTTTGTCGGAGCCAGCGAAACGATTGGAACCCTGCGCCTGCTGGGCACAGAAGAACTACCACCCGGCCAGGAAGGCTGGATCCAATTGGAATTACGCGATCCCGTCGTTGTCGTACGTGGAGATCGTTATATCCTGCGCAGGCCATCACCCGGCGAAACGCTGGGCGGCGGCGTGATCGTCGACCACGCTCCCAAGGGTCGCCACAAACGCTTTGACAAGGATATTTTAAAGTCGCTGGAGGCGTTATTAAAAGGTTCACCAGCCGATATCCTGTTCGAAGCGGCGCTTGGGATGAATATCGCCTCCGTCAAGGACATGGTAAACCATTCGCGTCTTGAGGAAAAAGATGCAGAGTCGGCCCTGAAGGAATTACTTGATACAGGGAAGTTGCTTGTTCTTGAAATGGGTGAAGCAAAGACCTCAAGCAATTTGCTCGCTGCAGCCATCCCCTTCTGGAATACAGTTCGCAGCAAGTTCATGAGTATTATTGAGGAGTACCACAAGGATTTTCCATTACGAATGGGTATACCGCGCGAAGAACTGAAAAGCAGACTTAAACTTTCCTCGCGTGCTTTCAATGCACTTGCTGCCAGGCTGATCGAGGATCAGGACATCGCGGAACACTCGACGTTCATCGCAAAGGTCGGGCACGAGATCCAATTCAATGAACAGGAGCAGGCAATGGTCGAAGCATTGATGCGCAGGTTCGAACAAAATACTTTTGGCCCGCCCAGCATGAAGGAATGTCAGGCCGAGGTTGGGAATGAAGTCGTCAGTGCCCTGCTCGAATTGAACAAGCTGATTGCAGTTTCGTCAGATGTGGTCTTTCGCAGACAGGATTATGAGTTAATGGTAGATGAAGTCCGCAAAACGATCGAGAATAATGGAAAGGTCTCACTTGCGGAGGCACGCGACATGTTCAAAACCAGCCGCAAGTATGCGCAGGCTTTGCTTGAACATCTCGACACAACAGGCATCACGATAAGAGAGGGTGACTTCAGGAAACTAAAATAATGGAATTTTTCAGAAGGACCTTCAAGCCGCCTGTGTTTGAAGATGCAGTAAAAACGCATCGCGCTTATTTACTGCATGTCATCCTGCTGACATTTATTTTTCTCCCGATCCCCTTTCTGATCTATCTGCTTCTCTACAACCCTCCAGAGGCGATGAGAGATTTTATTCTTATCGCAATATCTGAGGTTGTAAATCTTGTTTTATACTTTCTGCTTCGCCGTGGACACGTCCGTCTATCCTCCATGATTCATGTCCTGGTTATTTGGAGTTTATTTGCATTTGAATCCGTTAGCGGCTCAAGCGTATACGGCCTGACCTTTATGCTCGGGAACGGGTTAACCATCACGCTTGCAGGAATACTTATGGGCGGGAGAGCCGCGTTTGCCATGACCTTCCTGGCAATCATCCAGGGCGGCGGACTGATATTCGCCGAAATTCAAGGATGGACGCCCCCGGATAAACTGGATGATGGATTGTACACATATGCGGTCAGTATTATGCTGTTGACGATCATGATGAGCCTGCAAAGGCTTGCCGCCGGCAACGCCGAACAGGCCCTCTCTCGCGCGCGTGCCAGCGAGGAACGCTATCGCCTGATCTCGCAAATCAGTTCCGATTACACTTTTTCCACCGTATTGGATGCAGAAGGGAATATGCGCCTGAACTGGGTGGCAGGCGCGTTTGAGGAGATCACCGGCTACACATTTGACGAATACGTCAAGAATGGAGCCTGGCGTGCACATCTGCATCCCGACGATCTGGAACAGGATGCACAAGACATGCAGGCGCTTCAACAAAATCAACGGGTTATCACCGAGGTTCGTACCTTCACAAAACAGCGGGAAATACGCTGGGTGCGTGTTTACGGTCACCCTGTTTGGGATGTCAACCTCAATCGTCTTGCAGGAATCGTCGGCGCTGTGCAGGATATTACCGAACACAAGAAAGTGGAGAATGAGCGCGAAAACCTGATTGCCGAACTCGAGACCAAAAACGCAGAACTCGAACGCTTCACATATACGGTTTCGCATGACCTGAAATCCCCGTTGGTGACCATCACAGGTTTCATTGGGTACCTTGAGCAGGATGCAATGACCGGGAACATTGACATGGTAAAAGGAAGTATCGAACGCATTTCTGCCGCAGCCAGGAAAATGCAAGCCCTGCTCAACGACCTGCTTGAACTTTCGCAAGTTGGACGATTGATGAACACGCCGGAAGACCTGCCCTTCGAGGAGATCGTCAACGAGGCCATAGACCATGTCCGAGGTCAACTGGATGAACATAATATCATCATCGAATCGCAAACGAACTATCCTGTTGTCTACGGTGACAGGGTACGGCTGGTCGAAGTCGTACAAAACCTGATCGAAAACGCTGCAAAATACTCGAAACCAGATGTACAATCGCGCATCGAAATCGGCGCGAACGGCAGGGATGAACTTGGGCGCGCGATCTTTTTCGTCCGCGATAATGGCATTGGGATCGAGGAACAGTATCATGAACGTATCTTCGGTTTGTTCAACAAACTCAACGCGCAATCCGAAGGTACAGGAATTGGTTTATCATTGGTCAAGAGGATCATAGAAGTTCATGACGGGCGCATCTGGCTTGAATCAGAAAAAGATAAGGGCGCCACGTTTTACTTCTCATTACCATCACCGCAACTCAAGGAGTGATTATGTGCGGACGATTTACACTTACCGTTAACCCCGCCGATCTGCAGGATACATTCGGCGATTTCATTTTTCCCACAAAATTCGCGCCGCGCTTCAACATTGCCCCGTCACAACCGCTGCTGGCAATCCCAAACGATGGCGCAAACACCGCAGATTTCTTCAAATGGGGCCTCATTCCCATGTGGGCCAAAGATCCGTCCATCGGGAATCGTCTTATCAATGCGCGCGGTGAAACGGTCGCTGAAAAGCCATCTTTTCGCGGTTCTTTCAAATATAAACGCTGCCTTATTCTGGCGGACGGTTTCTACGAATGGAAGGCCAGTCCGGGCAAAAAGACAAAAACCCCCTACTTCATTCACATGAAGGACCGCAAACCCTTTGCTTTCGCGGGCCTGTGGGATGCGTGGGAGAGTTCCGACGGATCGAGCATCAAGACCTGTACCATTATTACAACCGAGCCAAATGAATTAATGAAACCGATTCACGATCGCATGCCCGTCATCCTGCACACGCGCGACTATGCAAAATGGCTGGAGGCTTCGCCTCAGGCTCCCGAGGACCTGCTGCCCCTCATCCAATCCTACTCCGCTGACGAAATGTCCGCCTACCCCGTCTCCACACTCGTCAACAAACCCTCCAACGATAAGCCTGAACTCGTAGTCCCCGTATAACCTTGTGATCCATAGAATTACAGGGAGGCTCGCAAGGCAATTCCCTGCGCTTGCCTCACGCGATTTTGTGCTGTTCCTGATCGGGCAATTTATTTCGGTCATCGGCACATGGATGCATAACACAGCCCAGCCATATCTTGCCTACCGCATCTCCGGCCGCCCGCTGGACCTGGGTATCATCGGCTTTGCCGCCACCCTGCCGACATTGCTGTTGGCGTTACCGGCAGGCGTGCTTGTCGAGCGCTGGGACAAACGCAGGACCGTCATCATCGCTCAATCCATCATGGCTCTCCAGGCATTTGGCCTTGCCATGCTTACCTTCACGGGCAACATCCAGATCTGGCACATTATCGTCTTCGCCCTGGTCTTCGGCTCGGCCAGCGCAGTGGAAATAACCGCCCGGCAGGCCATGCTGATCGAACTGGCGGGGCGCGATGCCCTCCCCAGCGCGATCGCTTTACAAACCACTGTCTTCAATATCGGGCGTGTGCTTGGACCCTTGGCAGCGGCCTGGCTGCTTACATCCACAGGCACGGAGGGAAGCGTCTTCCTCGCGAACGGGATCAGCTTCCTGTTTATTATCGGCGGGCTGTCTCTGGCGCAAACAAAATTCAAGCTGGCCCGCGAAAACAATGTGCACAAAAGCCTTGGAGCCGAGTTCAAGGAGGGTATAGCTTTCATACGCAATAATTCGCTCGTTACATCCATTATTTTAATGGCCGCCCTGATCGGCTTTTTCGGCATGCCGCTTCTGCAGCAGATACCCGCTATGGCACGCGACGTCCTGGGCACTCTTACCGATACCGAATCCATGATCGCAGAAAGGACAAGTCTGCTTTATGCCGCACAGGGGGCTGGCGCTCTGACAGCCGCGTTCATGGCAACAGTATTAAGCGCATCGCGAAAAAAGGGGCAATGGATGGTGATGGGGCAAATTGCCTTTATCTTTCCCCTGATCGCCCTGGGATATGCAACAAGGATCTATGCATCAACCCTACTGCTCGTGCTGATCGGCTGGGGCATGGTAACCCAGCTCGTTTCCATGAACACCCTGATCCAACTGAAGGTACCCAACGAATTACGCGGGCGGGTGTTCAGCATGTATCTATGGGCGCTGCAAGGCGTGGCGCCTTTTGGCAGTTTGGTGATCGGCTGGATCGCCCAGAATTGGGGTGTCCCTCGTTCAGCCCTGGTCGGTGGGTTGGTTTCCCTCCTGACCGTTGGCGGACTGCATCTGCTCAACCCCAGCGTACGAAACGCGCAGGCTTAACGTTTGGTTAGCGTAGGGTCGAACGTTTTTTGAGCGTGTTATGATTCTCATTGGAGACAAATATTTGTATGAACAATGGAAATAATCATCGCGGGGTCTTCGCAAGATTTATGGAGACCCTGCTTCAATTGGGCTTGGGTGAATCCCTTTCACGGGCAGGCACTGCCATTTTGTCGCTTCTTTTGCTTGGTGTGGTCATATGGGTCATGCAGATCTTTTCGACCAGTTCAGCAGAGGCTGGGAGCGAGGAGAATGTATCGGTCATCGTTCCCACTGTCGGCGCGGCGGGAGGCGGGAACGCGCCGCAGGTCGTCAACGATCCATTCGGAGGCGTTCCACGTCTGGCGCAGGAGCATACCATCATCCCGTCCCGTCCGCGTCAGGAGATCGTCAAATACACTGTACTCGAAGGCGATTCGGTTTTTGGGATCGCAGAGAAGTTTGGGTTGAACCCTGAAACGATCCTGTGGGGAAATTACTATATTTTATTGGATAATCCACATTCATTAAGACCCGGACAAGAGTTGAATATACTGCCCATCGATGGGACATATCACGAGTGGCAGGAAGGTGAAGGGTTGAACGGTGTCGCAGCCTATTACGGCGTGACACCTGAAGATATCATCAATTATCCTCCCAATGAGCTGGATCTGGCAACGATCGGTGATTTTGCGAACCCAAACATCCAACCGGGCACATGGTTGATCGTGCCGAACGGCAGGCGCGAATTTGTCTCATGGAGCGCACCCCTGGGTGTAACGCGCGAGAACCCGGCCTCTGCGCGTGTGCTTGGTGCAGGAGCCTGCGGCCCGATCAGCGGCGGAGCGGTTGGGTACGGCACGTTCGTGTGGCCCTCGAATAAAACCTTCATTTCAGGCTTCGACTATTCTCCCAACACCAACCACTGGGGGATCGATATCGCAGGCAACGAGGGCGAGGGTGTCTACGCCACAGACGCCGGTGTGATCGTATATGCAGGCTGGAACGATTACGGGTACGGCAACATGATCATGGTCGACCATGGAAGCGGCTTTCAATCCCTTTATGCACATTTGAGCGCCCTGAACGTGGTCTGCGGTCAGAGTATCGGGCAGGGTGATGTGATCGGCGCAATCGGCAGTACAGGCCGCTCGAGCGGTGCGCATCTGCATTTTGAGATACGCGCGATCTCCTCTTTTGTAAATCCGTGGGACGTTCTTCCTCCGCCTTAAGCTGCTTCTGCTTGCGAAAGGACTTTTTCTCGGCTATAATCTGCCTTACTTCGGGCGCGTAGCTCAGCTGGTTAGAGCGCACGGTTCACATCCGTGAGGTCGTGGGTTCGAGTCCCTCCGCACCCACAAAGGCCGTTACCAAAAAGTAACGGTCTTTCGTTTATCCCTGCCAGTTATGGGTTCGAGTGCTGTGCGATTCGCACCCACATAGGCCGCTGCAAAGCAGCGGCCTTTCGTTTTTCAGACATCTCATGATAAATCAGCAAACAATAAGAGTGTTATAAGAAAACCTGAAGTACATATTTACTGCTTTATAATTTTTATCTCATGGCAAAACGTACCAATGAAGCCTGGCTTTCAGACCTTCGCGCGGAGGGGGAAATAAAAGCCGCCGCCATAAAGGATCTGCGGGCCATCATCCAAAAGGGACTGCCGTATGCGCTCTCGCGTTGGCTTTCTCCCAGCGTACCTCAATTCAGCGCGCTTGTTGACGAGGTAACGCAGGAGACTCTTCTGCGTGTTCTGGACCAAATGGATACCTTCGAGGGGCGCAGCCAATTTACCACCTGGGTCCATAAGATCGCGATCCGCATCGCGCTGACAGAACTGCGCCGCAAGCGCTGGCGCGACACCTCACTGGACGAATTGACAGAGAACGAAGATATCCCTCCACCGCAGGGATTGCTCGAAGATTCCAAGGCCAGTCCTGAAAATATGGCAGAAAGGTCAGATATGCTGGCGCATGTCCGCCGCGTCATCGAGGAAGAGCTGACTGACCGCCAGCGCAAGGCATTGACCATGCTTGCCATTCAGGAAGTGCCCATGGAGGATGCCGCCCGCAAACTCAAGACAAACCGCAACGCGTTATATAAATTACTGCACGACGCCCGCCTGCGATTGAAGACCCGTCTTGCCATGGAAGATATATCTCCGCACGATGTCATGTCACTTTTTGAGGAAAGGTAAGATTAAATCTTGATTAGCCGTCAAATCAGCGTATGAATATCAAAGAGTTAATCCGACGAGTACGAAGATCTCTATCGCCTCACGATCATCTGACAAACGAGGCGGTTCAGGGATTCCTGCGCGTACTCGAACAGGTCAGGGAGGAAGAACTTTCGTGTAAGGAGATCAACGCAAAATTGGATGAATACGTGGAATTAAAGATAAAAAAAGAAGATGCCGCCCACATCATGCCCCTGATACGCGAACACCTTGATCTTTGCCCGGAGTGTTGCGAAGAATACGAAGCGCTGTTGGATGTTGTCGAAAAATCCAGCCAGAACTAAAAACGACGGGAAATCCCGTCATTTTATTATTCGAATACCTTTTCACCCGCTCGTATCGGAACTTTCACACGATTCTCTGCAGGCGTGATCGGGCATGACCACATCTCGTTATAGGCACAATACGGATTATAGGCAATGTTGAAATCCACAAGGAAACGGTCGCCTGGCAGCTCATCCGGCTCGAGGTAGCGGCCGGCCGGATAAGTTTCCTCGCCAGCGAGTGAATCCACAAATGGCAGAAAGTAACCGTGCTCGCCTTTATAGATCGTCAACTCGGCCACTTGCCCATCCACAT
>DATHRQ010000471.1:0-2006 GCA_035465095.1 Anaerolineales bacterium
CCGACATCACGAAGGACATGGAATCCACGCTGCCGATGGACCGCCTGCTCTGCGGCGACGTGGGGTATGGCAAGACCGAGGTCGCGATGCGGGCCGCCTTCAAGGCCGTCATGGACGGCAAGCAGGTCGCGATCCTGGTTCCAACCACCGTGCTGGCACAGCAGCATTACGAAACGTTTCTGCAAAGGCTGGCGGCATTCCCGGTGAAGGTCGAGATGTTATCGCGTTTTAGAAAGCCGCGCGAACAGGCAGCCATTGTGAAGGGATTGATCAGCGGTGAGATCGATATCGTTGTAGGGACGCATCGTTTGATCTCTGGCGATGTGCAGTTCAAGGAATTGGGTCTGGTCATCATCGATGAAGAGCAGCGCTTCGGCGTGACGCACAAGGAGCATCTCAAGAAGCTGCGTACCGAAGTGGATGTGCTTACGCTGACCGCCACGCCCATTCCGCGTACGTTGTATATGGCACTGACGGGTGTGCGCGATATTTCCAATCTCAACACGCCGCCTGAGGAGCGGCTGCCGATCGTTACACACGTCGGGCCCTATTCGCCCAAGCTGGTGCGTCAGGCCATTCTGCGTGAGATCGAGCGCGGCGGACAGATCTTCTTTGTGCATAATCGTGTGCATACCATCGAAGCAATGAAGATGCATCTCAACACCCTTGTCCCGGAAGCGGATGTGGATATCGGTCATGGACAGATGCCTGAAGCGCAATTGGAAGCCGTGATGCATCGCTTCAATGCGGGTGAAACGGACATCCTTTTATCGACAACCATCATCGAATCTGGATTGGACATCCCGAACGCGAACACGCTCATCGTAGACCGTGCCGACACCTTCGGCCTGGCCCAACTCTACCAGCTGCGCGGCAGGGTCGGACGTGGGGCTGCCCGGGCCTACTCGTACTTTTTCCGCCACAAAAAACTGACTCCCACACTCGATGGGCAGCAGCGACTCGAGGTCATTGCCGAGAACACGCAGCTCGGCGCGGGCTACTCGATCGCCATGCGCGACCTTGAAATCCGCGGCGCAGGTGACCTGCTCGGTACGCGCCAGTCGGGATTCATCCAGGCGGTTGGTTTTCATTTGTATACAAGATTGCTGGCAGATGCGGTAAGGCGTTTGCGAGTTGCAAGGTCCGGGTTGCAGGTTGAAGGATTTGAAACATCAGAGATGCCAACTTTCCAAACTTCAACCCTTCGACAAGCTCAGGGCAGCGCTTTGAACCTGCAACCGATGTCCATGCCTGTCAACGTGGATCTACCGCTCGCGGTCGGCATCCCTGCCGAATACATCGCGGACCAGGACCTGCGCCTGCGGTTATACCGCCGTATCGCAGACCTGCGTGATGAATCCGAGATCGATGCGCTGGCCTCCGAATTCCGAGACCGCTTCGGTCAATTGCCGGTGATCACGCAAAACCTGTTCTATCAGATGCGGGTGAAGTTACGCGCCGAAAAGGCGGGGTTGTCCGCTGTGAGTTGGGAAAGCGGACAGATCGTGCTGCGTTATCCTGCTTCTGGGGATGATAAAGATGCGAATCGTCTTTCCGATCTCGGCCCCGGCATACGCGGAGGCAAGAACGCCTATTGGTGCTCGTTTGGGGAAATGTGGGAGGCTAAGTTGCTGGATGTGTTGGGGATGATATAAGTTAAGTAACCTAACGGCTTGTGTGACAGGCGCTGAGCGCGCTTTGACTTGCAAGACTCACAATTATTCGTTATTTTCTCTAATTTGAGTATTTCTAAATTGCGGAACAATTTCTGTAATATCAACTAATTGAACCACAGATTTTTGAACCTCAAAATACTCACTGACTTTTTTGAAGCGACTGCCGTACTTTACCTGAAACTCTGACCAAAGTTTATTATTTCGGCTCATCACACTTTCAAGCGAACGTCCGCCAGTCAAAAACTTTATCGGGTGCTTTGTGCCAATAACATAAAGATATTTATGCTTCGGCGTTTCATGTTCGGCAAGCAAGAAAAAATCTTTGAACAG
>DATHRQ010000472.1:0-4764 GCA_035465095.1 Anaerolineales bacterium
TCCAAACAGGATTCCGACAATGACAGAGATGCCGACCGATAGGATTCCCACGCTGAGCGATATGCGCGAACCGTAAACGATGCGCGTGAAAAGATCGCGCCCCTGCGAATCTGTACCCAGCAGATAGGTCCAATCGCCTCCGGTTTCCCACGCTGGAGGAATGTGCCGCAGGCGCAGATTTCCCTGCACCGCGCTGTGCACTGTGATCTGGTCTGCGAACACTGCCGATAACAGATATAAGACAACCACAATACCGCCCAGCAGCGCCAATGGATGCACGCTCAAAGCCTTGATGAAGTTTCTAAAATTTCTCCACCATATCTCAAAGCGGATGCGCAGGATGTACATTTGATCTTGAAAAGGAGATCGAGCGTTTTGATCGGCTTCCATGCGTTATCCCTTCACTGCAGCCGTATGCGCGGATTGAGATACGTGTACATCACATCCACGATCAGGTTCGCCATCACAAACGTAAAGGCATAGATCATGACCGCGCCCTGAATGAGCGGGAAGTCGCGGTCGAATATCGCCTTGACGACCATGCGTCCCAGGCCGGGCCAGCCGAAGACGGTCTCGATCACCATGTTTCCGCCGAGTAGAATGCCGACCTGCAGGCCAACTACCGTTACCGTGGGTATCATCGCATTGCGCAGGGCATGCTTGATGATCACCCACCATTCGGCCATGCCCTTGCTGCGCGCCAGCGTGACGTAATCGGAACGCAGGGTTTCGAGCATGCTGGAGCGCAGCACTCGTGCAATGACTGCCGCGACTGGCGCGCCCAAAGTGACCGACGGCAGAACCAGATGCAGGAGACTGCTTTGCAGGGCGCGCATATTCCCCGTCAATATGCTGTCCAGCACAAAGTAACCGGTCCGTTCCTGGAGCCCAGTGCCGAGCGAAATACGTCCCTGCACAGGCAGCCAGTGAAGTTGTACAGAAAATAAAAGGATAAGGATAATTCCCAGCCAAAAGCCCGGCATGGAGATGCCCAGAAACGCGGTACTCATGCTGATACGATCAAGCCATGAGTTTTGCCTTACAGCAGAAACGACACCGATCGGAAATGCCACAAGCAGGCTGAAGAACAAGGCACCCGCCGCAAGTTCAATGGTTGCCGGCAATCGTTCTCCGATCAGTGTGGTCACGGGTTGTTTCAATACGTAGGAATGCCCCAGGTCACCCTTGGCTGCGTCCCGTAAAAAATACCAGAGTTGAATATGCAGGGGTTCGTTCAAATGGAATTCTTCACGCAACTGCTCGAGTTCACCGGCTGAAATTGCGCCTCCCTGCCCCATCATGATGTCGACCGGGTCGCCGGGGGTCAGTCGGATGAAGAAGAACACGATGATCGCCACCCCAAACATGATCGGTATGGTTCCCAGAACGCGTTCCAGTATCTTGATGCTTCGCAAGGGTGCTCACCTCCTCGGATGAGATTCGCCTGATCGGACAGAATCAAATACGGGTAGGACGAATCGAGTTGTCCTACCCGTAGCCTGTTACTCCCCTTTACAAACGTCGTGCATGTTTTGGCGGCTGTCAGATGCGGGAGTCCAGTTGGAGATCGAAGCAGATGCGGCTTCTACCTCTTCGGGCAGAATGAGGAAGACGGCCGGCGCCTCGTCATAGACGATCTGCTGGGCTTCGTCGTAGATGGCCTGGCGTGCCGCTGCATCGCCTGTGGTTTCGCCCTGCTGGATCAACTCATTAACTCGCTCATTGTTGTAGGTCGAGAAGTTGCCGCGTCCATACGGTGTCTCGGCGACAAAACCGTGCCACTTGGCCTCGAAGTGACCGACAGGATCGAAGGCCGAGTCGCCCCAGTCATCGAGATAGCCCTGCCGCTCGCCAGCCAGCAGTTGATCCTTGATCACGCTGTATTCCCAGAAACGGACGTTGGCATCGATGCCGATGGCGCGATACATGTCAGCCACGGCTTCAGCCAGCGGCCGCCAATCTTCAAGCGTGTCGATCGTGAAGACGAACGGCTGGCCGTCCTTATCGAGGATGCCGTCGCCATCAGTGTCTTCCCAGCCAGCCTGCTTCAAGAGATCAAGAGCCATGGCCGTATCGTATGGGTATGGAGAGAGACTCTTGTTGGCAAAACTGTTGAACGGGGAAAGCGGACCGGGCAGCGCGACTGCGCGCCCACCATAGATCTGCTCGATGATAAGTTCCTTATCCACCGCGTAATTCAGGGCCTTACGGACGTTTACATCGTCGAATGGCGCCATATTGACATTCAGTTCAAGCCACTTGGGCTGTGTACCAGCCGCCGTCTTGACCTGTACGTTTTCGTTGGATTCAAGGTTGGCGATCAGATCCTGGGGCACGTTGGTGATGATATCCACTTCGCCTGCCAGCAAAGCCGAGACGCGTGTGGAGGCCTCAGGAATAGCGCGGAACACAACCTGTCCCACACAAGCCGCCTCTACAGGGGCCAGATTGGGTGAACCGCCATAGTAATCATCAAAGCGCTCGAGTATGACTTCTTCAAAGCCGGGCTGTGCCGAGACGAACTTGAAAGGTCCCGTGCCTATCGGGTTGGCGATAAAACCTTCCGTGCCAACCTCTTCGATGTAGGCTTTCGGTACGATCTGCTGGTGAACCAACAGTTGCATGGCCGGCGGCCATGGGCCGCTGAAATGCATCGTAACCGAGTACTCGCCGGTCTTCTCGATGGACTCGAGCGGAGCGATTAAGCCCTTGCGCGGGGATGTGTGCGGCTCGGGAAATTCGATTGCGTTTTCGTTGATAACTCTTTCGAACGTGAAGACCACATCGTCTGCGGTCATTTCGGTTCCATCGTGGAACAGTACACCTTCACGCAGCTTGATGTTGAGGGTCTGTTCATCCACCCATTCCATGGATTCGGCCAACTGCAGGTGAACACCATTCGTGGCGTCGCGTGTGACCAATCCATCGAACATATTGCGGATAACAGTCTCAGACTCGCGGCTGCGATGGTCAGCCGGGTCGAGGGATACTGGTGCCGATGCCAGTGCGACAACAATCGTGCCAGCGGCCTCGTCGTCGTCAGCGGGAGCAGCCGGCGCACAAGCTGAGAACACGAACGTCAGCAGCAGTAGAACAGTGATTATACGGTAATTGAATCGGGTCATTTCTTCCTCCTTAATCTAACCTGTATCTCTAACAACAAACTACCCACTCCGCGTGGGGAGGAACATGAGCAGTAACCACCTCCTTTCAAGTTTAAATGAAAGCCTTTTGGCATTATAGCAGAAATAAATTTCTATATTTTCTCTGCATTTTTTATCACATAGTCCTTGTACGCTGTTGAAAGGCGTCTGGTGATATTTCCGACTCTCCCCTGCCCCACCACTACATCGTCAATTTTGACGACCGCCACAATGCCGCGCGAACTGGAGGTAATGAACGCTTCACGCACATCTGATAATTGATACAGTTTCAGGGACTTGTACCTCACCCCAATCCCCTCCCTTCTTGCCACACGGATGACTGTCTGCCGCGTGACACCAAGCAGGATGTCCCGTTGGGCGGAGTATATCTCATCAGCGGAGCGGGGAACATAAAAGAAATTACTCGTCATTCCCTCCAAAATCCTTCCATTTTTGACCAATAATGCTTCAAAAACGCCTTTTTGGGCGATATATTTTCTCTTTTCCTTGCTTTTATCGATAAATACCGTCGATTTCACGCGCGGACTGTCCCGCCGAATGGACGTGGTTTCAACCTGAACCCCTTTTTCATACACGTCAGGCGGCAGCATTCTGAGAGGCTCTATCGAAACGTATACCTGCCCGGCGAAGGTCATCATCACCCGTACGCGCGCTTCGTCAGGGCCAAACGGTTCGAGCAGCTGAATCAGGTGTCGGCGCAGAAGAGAAGCGTCCAGATCGGGCATGCGACGCAAATGCGCGGAGAGTCCGATCACGCGCGTGCAGGCGTCATAGGTGCGAAAGGTGCTGTAATATCCATCGGGAAGCTGGCGCGTGACCGCATCCAGAGATGATTCATCTTTTAATCGTATCTCCCTGGCTTTCCCTGCTGTTATTTCCCATGTTCGTACCATAAAATCGATTATAGTGGATAAGCGAAGCGGACGCTGTGCATAAGCGAAGCAACCCTGTGGGCAAGCGAAATGAATCAATGAAAAAAGAGCCAATTTTGCGGTTAAACCTTGACACATCATGGTCGAGGGAGGTAAACTCGAACCGTTCTAAAATTTCCAGGAAAGGAGCGCATTGCATGTACAAGACTTTCATCACCAAACTCTTCATCACTCCAGTGGATGCTGGGTTATTACCTTATCGCAGTGCGCCTGTTGACCGTTTTTAGGTCAACTTTCCCTCGTCGTTTCAGGCTGTGGCGCACTCGCCACAGCCTTTTTTGTTTAATTTTTTGGAGAATGCATCATGACAACAGTACAACCAACCTACGAACCCGCAATCACCTATGATTTCCGCACCTCGGTCGAGGAAAACCGCCTGAAGGGAATCTGGAAGATGATGGTCGATTATCGCCTGCCGTACATCGGCGCGACCGCCGCGCTGGCCGTATCTGCGCTGGCAAAGACCTTCACTTATCTGCTCCTGCGGTATTTCGCCGACGACGTCCTCACCCAGGGGAATTACATCGGCGATAACCTGACCAGGACTTTCGTTTGGATCGGTCTTGGATTCCTTGGGTTGGCAATCTTGGAGGGCGGTTTCTCGTTCCTTTCTGGACGTTTGGCTGCCTACACCGCCGAAGGCATTACCCGCCGCCTCAGGGATTTTC
>DATHRQ010000473.1:0-11948 GCA_035465095.1 Anaerolineales bacterium
CCGAACGAGTGACAAGATATACGCCTGCCGTCACCATCGTGGCGGCATGTATCAAGGCAGAGACGGGAGTCGGTCCCGCCATCGCGTCTGGCAACCAGACATACAATGGAATCTGTGCAGACTTACCGGCCACACCAACCAGCATGAACAAGGTGATCGCAACAATAATTTCTTCGGGGGCATGATGTGCAGCCTCGAACACTTCATCGAATTGAAGCGAACCCATGTACCAGAACATCAAAAAGCCAGCGATCAGGAATCCAAAGTCACCGATGCGGTTGGTGATGAAGGCTTTCTTGGCGGCATCTGAGTTCGCCCAGGATGGCCGCGCAAGCGTATCCATTTCGTACCAGAAGCCGATCAGCAGGAAGGAGCACAGCCCCACACCCTCCCAGCCGACGAACAGCATCAGGTAATTATCTCCGCTGACGAGGATCATCATGGCGGCGATGAACAGGTTCAGGAAAACGAAGAAACGGCGGAAGCGGCCCGGGTCATGTTTGAAGCGCACGTCCTCGTGCATGTATCCAATCGCGTAGATATGGATGAGCGTTCCGACGCCCGAAACGACCAGCATCATCGTGGTGGACAACGAGTCGACGCGGAACGTCCAATCCAGTTCGAGATCGCCGATGTGGATCCACTCTGCGAACGGTACGCTCACTGCCTCGCCGTGGCCTGCCGCCACCGACCAGGCCAAAAGCACACTGACAACGAATCCCGCGCCCGATGCCAGGCTTGCAACAGCACCAATCGTCTTCTCACTGAATCGGTTCCCAAAGATAATATTGATCAGCAAACCGATGAGTGGGAAGAACACCAGCCACGGCGCAAGATAGAAAAACCCTGAATGAGTTGCTTCTTGTAACAACATACCTATCCCTTCAAACTGCTCATCTGGTCCACGTCGATGCTGCGCTTGGACTTGAAGATCTCAACGATCAGCGCCAGACCTACCGCCACCTCAGCCGCGGCAACAGCAATGACGAAGAAGACAAAGATCTGCCCATCGAAAAGAGGTTTACCATTTGTAATTTCATGCATGCGTGCAAAGGCTACAAACGCGAGGTTTGCCGCGTTCAACATCAACTCAATGGACATAAATATGATGAGCGCATTACGGCGGACGAGAACACCTGCCACACCGATGGTGAACAGGATCGCTGAAAGAATAATGTAATACTCAACGGGAACCATTATTTGGGCTCCCCTTTCTTTTGTCTGTTTGTCAGCACGATAGCACCCACCATGGCCACCAGCAGCAAAATGGACGTCACCTCGAAGGGCAGAAGATAGTCGCTAAACAGAGACAACCCCAACGCCCGTATATTCTCCATGGTGTTGACCGCCTCACCGGGTGGGATAACCTCGCCTGAAGGGCGGGCCTTGTTAACAAAAAGAAACGTTGCTTCAGCGGCGAGGACAATTGCCAGCCCGGTTGCCAGCGGTTTTTGCCAGGGCAGCACCTCCCTTTTTGGAAGAGCCTCCGCACCCAACAGCATGATCACGAACAGGAACAGGACCATGATCGCGCCTGCGTAGACCGTGATCTGCGCCATGGTGATGAATGGAGCGCCAAGCAGCAGATAGAACACTGCCACTGTGACGAAGTTCAACACAAGGAACAACGCCGAATACACCGCGTTGCGGCTTATCAACATGCCCATCGCGGTGGCAATGGCAATAAGCGCGAGAACGAGAAAGAGTATCAGATCAAGGGACATGGTTTATCGCTAATCTTCCGGGTCATCCATTTCCGGCACCGACCGTGTATACACATCCGGCTCCACTTTTTGCGGCGTGGTCATATCCACAGTGGGGACGGGTTCCAACAACATCTCCCTGGTGTAGATCGCAGATCTGCGATCATAGAAGGAAAGCTCGTAGTTATCGCCAAGCACGATCGCTTCGGTGGGGCAGGCATCTTCACAGTAGCCACAGAAGATGCAGCGCAGCATATTGATCTCGTAGGTGGAGGCATATCTCTCTCCGGGCGAGAAGCGTTTCTCGTCCGTGTTTTCCGAGGCTTCCACGAAGATCGCATCCGCAGGGCAGGCGGCGGCGCACAGTGAACATCCGATGCATTTTTCGAGGCCATTATCGTAACGCTTCAATACATGACGACCTTTAAAGCGCGGACGGACCGGCCGCTTCTGCTCAGGGTATTGGAACGTGACGGGCTTCTCAAACATCATCTTGAACGTGGTGCCAAGCCCGCGCAACAGTTCAATGACAGGATCAAGCACGCTCATACGGGAGTCTCCTCAAAGTTCGATAGATAAAGATAACAATAAATATACCGATAAGGGTGGAAATGACAGGTATCGCCCAGAAATACAACTGATTATCCAACAGGTCGGCAAGCAGGATACCCGTCGCCGTGATGAATGTGATCGCCAGCGACAGCGGCAGCAGTATCTTCCAGCCGAAGGCCATCAGGCGGTCATAACGGATGCGCGGCCAGGTGGCACGCACCCAGATCATGGCGAAGAGTAAAAGAACGACTTTTATAAATAAATAGATTGGGCCAAGCAATGGATACTGATCCACAAACGGGCCGCGGAAGCCGCCGAAATACAGGGTTGCCATAATGGCGGAAATCACGATCATCTTCTGGTATTCAGCCATGAAGAACAGGGCGAACTTCATGCCTGAATATTCGCTGTGATAACCGGCCGTCAATTCCTGTTCGGCTTCGGGCATATCGAAGGGAGCGCGGTTCACTTCGGCCAGCGTTGCGATCCAAAAGATCACCGCACCGACCGGTTGGATCACGACAAACCATAAGCCCTTCTGCGCATCGACAATATCCAGCATTCGCATTGAGTTTGCCAGAATAATGGATGTCGCAAACGAAAAACCCAGTGCCAGTTCATACGAGATCATCTGCGCGGTGGAACGCAAGCCGCCCAGCAGCGCATATTTGTTGTTCGATGACCAGCCCGCCAGCACGATCCCATACACGGCAATGGAAGCGATCGACATCAGATACAGAACACCTACATTGATATCGGCAACGTGCAGTGTGATCTCGCGCCCAAAGGCCGTGAAGGACGTTCCCCACGGAATGACCGCCGCGATGATGATCGATGGCACCAACGTGATCACAGGCGCCCAGAAGAAAATGGTCTTGTCCGCTTTGGCAGGCGTCAGTTCCTCTTTGAAGATCAATTTGACCGCATCGGCGATCGGCTGCAGCAGGCCAAACGGTCCCGCACGATTCGGGCCGATGCGCGTCTGAATACGGGCCAGCGCGCGGCGTTCGTACCACGTCAGGTATGCGAATCCAGTCAACAAGGCCAGCGTCACGACCAGGGACTTGATTAACCATTCGAGCCAGAGAGTCCAATCCGATAACATTATTTCACCTTAGCCGCAACAGGTTCGCGGATCGCCAATCCCATCGAACGCGGGATCAAGGCCACACCGACAGGAACCGTATCGTCAAGTTTTACATCCGCCTCGCCGCTGACGCCGTTGAAGCTGATCTTTACCATCTGCCCGGCTTCCAGCCCCATATCTTTCGCTGCGGTCGGATGTATTGAAATGTTCAAATCGCCCACACGCTGGTCGAGCAACTCAGCCGGCACGACAGTTGTGCCGCGGTCATACAACTTCGTGATGGGAACTGCCAGCAATTCATTTTCCTTGGGACGAAGAGCCGCTTCCTTCTGGACCCGGGAGATGTGTACTGTTTCTCCGCGCGTCGCCGCTGCTGACAGGTGTGCACCCATGCCCTGCGTGTTCTCATACGTCGTGCCACCGTAATACAAGTCACTGCGCCCGACGATGGGCCACTGTTCCTTCACCACGGCCAGCTTCTCATAGTTCAACCCTTCGAATGACTTCACCGATTCAGCCAGGATGTCGAACACCGCCGAAACAGATACGCCTTCCAATATAACTCCCATATGACGCGCGATCTGCGATGTGATCGCGAAATCAGCTTTTGCATCACCGGTCACAGGCACAGCCTGGTAAAAACGCTGTACGCGCCGCTCACCGGAAGTGAAGGTACCCTCGCGTTCGGTAAACGCCTGCGCGGGCAGTACTACATCCGCAATTTCAGTTGTCGCAGTTTCCCTTATATCCTGCACGGCGACAAAGTCTGCACCTTCAAGCGCCTTTGCCAGTTTCGGGTCATCGCCAACCGGGTCGGCGCCCACAATATAAACGGACTTGCCTTTGAGCGCTTTTGTGAGGTCCGCTTCCACGTTGAAGCCCAATTCCCAGGCGCCCTGGTCGTTGGCACGTCCCCACACACCGATCAGGCCGTTGTTGGGCTTGCCGACATGCCCGCCATCGTTCAACAATTTCGCACAGGCAGCAGCGACATTTGAGGAACCGCCAACGCCCAACCCTTCACTGCCGTATAGGATAACCGCATTGGTTGCCTTCGCAAACGCTTCGCTGATCTTGCTCTTCTTGCCCAGGTCCTGAACCGCCTTGACCTCGTCTCCATAGGAATAGCGTACGACATAGGAGGCGAAACGATCCAATTTGGTCTCGCGCGGATTCAATACAATCAGCGTCGCACCTCGTTCTGCTGCCTGTTTGACACGCAGGTACCAGATCGGCGCTTCCTCATATAAGTTGGAGGCAACCACGACGATCGCTGTGCCTGCACCCATATCTGCAAAGTTCGTCCCTTCACCGACACCGACCAGCGATGTCAACTCGCCGCCCGCCATATGTGAGTAAAGATAGGCTTTTCCCTGCGAGTGTTCGGAAAGGGTCTTCAAATTGAACAGGTCTTCATTGGAAAGCCTGCCCGATCCAAGGACAACAAAATTCTTTTTCGCCTTTGTGAAGTTCTCTGCGGCAAGTTTGGTCGCGGCTTCCCAGGAGACACGCATCAGTTTTTTATTCCTGCGGATTTGCGGTCTCGAAAGACGATTTTTGCCTTCTGTGTAGTGATAGGCAAAACGGCCCTTGTCGCAGATCCAGATTTCATTTACTTCTTCGTTCTGGCGCGGCATGACACGTTTGACGACGATGTCGCCGCCTGCCCTGGCTTCACGGCGGGTGTTCAGCGTGGTGTTGCAACCCACCGGGCATTGGGTGCAGATGGAAGCATGAGCCTGAAGTTCCCAAGGACGAGCCTCGAAGCGAAAGTCTGCCGTCGTCAACGCGCCGACGGGACAAATGTCAGTGGTGTTGCCCGAGAAAACAGAATCAAACCCGGGGTCCGAGAAGGAAACGATCTGCATCGAGCGTCCGCGTTCATCGAAGCCGATGACCGAGTCGCCGGCGATCTCATCCTGAAAACGGATACAGCGCGCGCATTGGATGCAGCGTTCCTGGTCGAGGTAGATCAGTTCTCCGAGAGGCACCATCTTGTCGAGCTGGATTTTTTCATCATAGAGGAAACGGCTGCGGCCGGGACCATGTGCCATGGTCAGGTTTTGCAAGGGACATTCGCCGCCCTTGTCACAGATCGGGCAGTCGAGCGGGTGCGATGTAAGCAGGAATTCGACCGTGCCTTTCTGCCCCTCGTTTGCCTTCACGGATTCGGTCAGGACCACCATGCCGTCTTCCACCCTATTCGTACAGGCTGTTTCAAGTTTGGGCATGAACTGGATCTTCCGCTCGCCATTTTCCAGGACAAATTCGCCCGTGGCACGGTCGCGGACAGGCCGCCCGATCTCCACCAGACACATGCGGCACATGCCAACCGGCTCAAGTTTTGGATGATGGCAAAAAACGGGAATATCGATATCCACCATCTTTGCCGCATCGACGACCAGCGTTCCTGCCGGGACGATGACCTGTTTCCCATCTATCGTAAGCGTGACTTGTTTACTCATTATGCTTTTACCGCTTTATCAAAATCTTTTCTAAAACGCTCGATACCGGTAACGACCGCCATGGTCGAGAATTCTCCCAACGCACACAGGCATTTACCCTGCATTTGTTTGGCCACATTGAGAAGTAAATCCACATCGGCGGTGGAACCTGCGCCGTCGTGAATGCGCTCGGTAAGGTGAGACATCCAGTACGTGCCTTCACGGCAGGGTGTACATTTTCCGCACGATTCATGTTTGAAGAAATGGACGGTCTTATTGACCAGCCAGTCCATCGAGACGGTGTCGTCGATCACGATCACAGAAGCAGACCCGAGATCCCCACCCACGGTGCGAACGTTGGCGTAGTCCATTTTCGTGTCGAGTATCTTATCGTCGTCGACCATGATCAATGAGGAGGATGCGCCCGCAGGCATGATGGCCCTGACCTTGTGCGAATCCTGCACGCCGCCGCCGTATTCGTAGATCAATTCACGGAAGGTGGCGCCAAACGGCAGTTCATAATTGCCGGGTTTGCGCACGCGGCCTGAGAGCGAGAATATCTTCACGCCGGCGCTGTCGGCAGTTCCCATACTTTTATACCAATCCGCGCCGTTGACGAGGATGGGAGGTACATTGGCCAGGGTTTCGACATTGTTGACGATGGTCGGCTTGCCGTACAACCCATAGGAGGGCGGGAACGGAGGCCTGACCCGCGGCTGTCCGCGTTTGCCTTCCAGCGATTCGAGCATGGCCGTCTCTTCGCCGCAAATATATGCGCCTGCACCGAGATGCGTGTAAATTTTGAGCGAGTATTCGCTGCCAAAGATATCCTTGCCGAGATAACCTGCTTCCTCCATCTCTGCAATCTTTTCGTCAAGGAAGTCCGCTATCTGCCAGAACTCACCTCGCAAATAGACATAGGCGACCGTCGCGCCAACCGCATAGGACGCTATGGCAACCCCCTCCAAAAACTGGAACGGGTTGCCCTCCATGATCTCGCGGTCCTTGAACGTGCCCGGCTCGGACTCATCCGCATTTGCCACCACATAATGGGGCCAGTTCTTGTTATCGATGAACGACCACTTCAAGCCGGTCGGGAAGCCGGCACCTCCGCGTCCGCGCAGACCGGAGTTCTTGACCACCTCCGTCACTTCAGTGGGCTTCATCTTGGTGACAGCCTTCTTGAATGCGTCAAACCCGCCGTTCTTTTTATAGACCGTAAGTTGATCGATATCGGGAATGTCGCGATGGCGTAAAAGGATATGTTCCATAGGTTTATTATTCTGCAAGAGGTATGATCTGCCCTTCGCGGCGGGCAACGTCAAGGATCAAACTGGTTCTATCTTCCTTATATTGTTTTTCACCGACAGGGATCGGCTCGATGCGCTTGTTCGTGCGGGCGGCATACATCCACAATCTTTCATAGTCGTCTGTTGTTTGGTTTTCATCGAAACGCGGCGAAACCACCAGTACATCGATATCACTCCATGTATGCTCTTCGTTTTTCACATACGAGCCAAAAAGCACACCATAACTTACTGGAATACCCTGCTCTTTTACATATTCCAAATATTTTTGAACAGATTTCACAATTGTTTTATCAACCATTCCATCAACTCCTTTGTCTGTTCCAAATATTCTTTTGCCTTTTCCAGGGTCGGCGTAGGAATAAACAGGTTCGGATAACGCGCTTCAATATTGTACATGTTGATTTTTCCGCAAAAATCATTCTGCTCATCAGACAAATTTATTTTACCTAACTCAGCCAGCAGAAGAAGGTTGTGTGTTCTAGGCGGGAGTTTTTTTGTCTGTTTAACAACATGTGCTTTAAATGCCTTCTCAAGGGTCAGATGAAGGAAAAACAAGCTATAAAGTATTTCCTCTTCGTCTTCACGCGCGATCAAGCGGCTTGCAAATTGCAAATCCTTTCCTGCTGTATCTGACCAATAGGCGACTTCTTTTTCAACGTTCAACATAAACAGTTCACGTATTGGACTTCTTCAACGTATTGATCAATTCCATCGTTTTATCGACGGTCATGTTTTCATGATACTTAATGCCATCCGGCCCCTGGGTTTGGAACATGGGCGCTTTGTCACACGCGGCCAGGCACATGACACCTTCCAATGTCAGGAAGCCGTCATCTGTTGTTTCGCCGACTCTTATGCCAAGATTGCTGCAAAGCTCATCCATAAATGTATCGGCACCGCGCAATGCACAGGGCAGGTCCGTGCAGACCTGCATATGATACTTGCCGCCCTTTTTATCGTGATACAGCGTATAAAAACCGACAATGGCTGCGACATCCGTCTCGGTTATATCGAGTATCTTTGCAATATCCTGCATGGCAGGTTTATTGATATATCCCTTCTCACCCTGGGCAAGGTACAACAACGGCATTACCGCCGAGCGTTTATTTTCCGGCGGGTACTTGGATAATATCTGCTTTACTTCATTCGGATATTTTTTTACGAGGCTCATCGGTCAATATCTCCGAGCACGATGTCTATGGAGGCAAGGATCGCCACAAGGTCGGCCACCAGCGTTCCCTGTGTGATCTTGTTAATAACGGATAAATTATCAAACGAAGGTGTGCGCCAATGGACACGATACGGCTTGGGGCCGCCGTCACCCTCCAGGTAAACGCCAAGTTCACCGCGTGGCGATTCGACCGCGCTGTAAACAGAACCTTTCGGCGCAGGGAAACCTTCCGTCCACAACTTGAAGTGATGGATGAGCGCTTCCATGCTCACGCCGATCTCAGAACGCGGCGGCGGGACGAATTTGCGGTTATCGGAATTGACCGGCCCCATCGGCAGTTTGTCCAGCGCCTGCTCGATGATCTTCATCGATTCACGGAACTCTTCGATGTGGACAATGTAGCGCGCAAACGTATCGCCTTCCGTGCGAGTCGGCACGTTGAACTCGTATTGTTCATATCCCATGTAGGGCCGCGCTTTGCGCAAATCCCAGTTTACGCCTGAGGCACGCAGCGACGGTCCGGTCACGCCATGTTGCAGGGCTGTGGCTGCGTCCAGATAGCCGATGCCAACCAAACGATCCATTAGGATCGGGTTCTTCGTCAAAAGCGCTTCGTATTCATCCACACGCTGCGGAAAGACCTTAAGAAAATTCCGTACTGCCGATTCAAATTCCACCGGCACATCGCGCCAGAGGCCGCCGGGGCGGATATAGGTCGTCATCATGCGCTGGCCGGAACACAGTTCGAGAATATCCAGGATCATTTCACGTTCGCGGAAACAGTAAAGGAAGACGGACATCGCAGCCAGGTCAAGGCCAAAGGCGCCGAGCCAGACCAAATGCGAGGCGATGCGCTGTAACTCTGTCAGAATCACACGGATGGCTTGCGCGCGCGGTGGCACATCCAGATCGACCAGTTTTTCGACCGCCATGCAGTAGGCCAGGTTGTTGCCGGTCGTGTTCATGTAATCCAGGCGGTCGGTCATCACTTCAGCCTTGAGATAGGTTTTGGCCTCCATATTCTTCTCGATGCCGGTGTGCAGATACCCGATATCCGGGATGGCGTTGATGATCGTCTCGCCATCGAGTTCGAGCAGCAGACGCAGGACGCCGTGCGTCGAGGGATGCTGCGGACCCATATTCAACAGCATGGTCTCGCCGCTGATCGCGCGATCTGAGACCAGGTGTCTGAAATGATCTACGTTTACTTCTTCAAGTTGCGCCATGCCTATTCCTTTGCATACGGCTTGCGTACGTCGATCTCGTCGAAATTGAAAGTGAACTGAGGCTCTTCATACCCCAGCGGATAATCCTTGCGCAGCGGATGACCGTCCCAATCTTCCGGCATCAATATCCTGCGCGGATCGGGATGACCCTCGAATTCGATGCCGAACATATCGGCCACTTCACGTTCGCGCCAGTTGGCTACTTCATACACACGCGTCACGGTCGGGACCTTTGGCTGTTCGCCGTTGACCGGGACCCTGACCTGCAGGGTGGCATTTTTCGCCAGCGATGACAATTGATAGACGATGTGAAAACGCGGTGTTTGTATCGGGAAGTAGTCCACTGCTGTGAGCGCAGACAGCAATTCAAATTCGTACTTGTCACGCAGAAGCGTCAATGACTCGACGATCTGTTCCGGATTGACAAAGACATGCACCTCACCACGAAACTCCTCGATGGGTGAATCAAATTGCTTTTGTAAAGCCTTTACAATAGGTTCGATTTTTTTATCCATAATCCACACTGCTCCAGCCGCCGTCTCCGGCGGCGGAATCTGGTCGCCGAGGACGGCAACCAGAGCATATCCATTACGCCTTTTCCAAATCCTTGAAATTCTCGCCCTTTACCTTCTCATACAGCGTCACGATCCCATGGATCAACGCCTCGGGGCGCGGCGGACAACCCGCCACATACACATCCACAGGGATGACCTCGTCCACACCCTGCACGATGGCGTAATTGTTGAACACGCCTCCGCAGGCGGCACAATCGCCCATGGCGATCGCCCACTTGGGCTCGGGCATCTGGTCGTACAGGCGCCGCACAACGGGAGCCATCTTGCGCGAGACGCGCCCGGCCACGATCATCAGGTCCGACTGGCGCGGGCTGGCACGCATCAGTTCCATCCCGAAGCGGCTCATATCGTAATGAGAAGCCTGTGCAGCCATCATCTCGATGGCACAGCAGGCGAGTCCGAACAACATCGGCCACATGGCATTGGTGCGTGACCAGTTGACAAGGTCTTCCAACTTGGCGGTCACGATCCCCATATCACCGAGTTTCTGTTCTACTCCCATTCGAGCGCTCCTTTCTTCCACGCATACACGTAGCCGACCAATAAAATAACGATAAAGACCACCATTTCGATCAGGCCGAACAGGCCGAGTTGGCGGAAGGTGATCGCCCACGGCAGGAAAAAGATCACTTCGATATCGAAGAGGATGAACAATACCGCGATCAAATAAAAGCGGACCGGCATACGCCGCGTGCCTTCACCGTAGGGATTCATGCCCGATTCATACGGCATGGATTTTGCTTTGTTTTCTTTTCTGGGTCCGAACAATCCCCCCAGGCCGATTGCGATCAATGCAATCAGTGTAGCCAAGCCGATCATCAATGCGATTGCAACATATTCGAGCATTCTGACACCTCACGGAGTCCCAATATCATTTGGGAAAACGCCCATGAATGGACGATGATTTGTACTTCCTTTCACGTTCGGAAAAGTATAACATAAGGGGCTTTTGAGGGCTAGTGAAAGTGCCACTTTTCACAAAAGTGATGATATTCGTCATATTGGATAAATGATGGCGGAAAATGCTATACTGGATTTATTATGTCACCCTAAGGGAGTGGCGCTGTAAGCGCCATTGCAACCGAAGGGTCCCCCGCACTTTGTGCGGAGTTTCTTCGCCCCTTCAGGGCTCAGAATGACATACGCATAGAAAAGGGACACCATGAACAAACGCCTCCTCCCGCTTATTTTGATCGCCATCCTCATCGGAAGCTGCGCCCTAGCGCCCGCTTCAACTGCTCCACCCACGCCTGCCACAGCGACCAAAGCTATCGTCCCTTATGAGACACCTACGCCAACACAAACTGAAATTCCAACTGCAATCCAAAACAACTTTTCAATTACACAAATTAGAACACCCTCTGATACAGATGGTAGGCAAGTTCTTACTGCCTTCTGGTCTCAAGATGGAACAGCAATTTACTACGCATTAGTCAATGAAATAGGAGATACATCTGCTTGGTTTGAAATCTCTTTAGGTAATGAACAAGATTATCAGAGTACCCAACTTTCATCGCATCCAGAATTGATTTACACACCATTCCTACCAGTTGAAGGTTTATATCTAGAATATCACGGGTTTATCTCTCCAACAAACCAGTATCAATTTCAAATCACTCGCGCAGAATATCATTCGCTATATTTAATTGATAATTTAAGTCAAAGTAAAGTCAAATTATTAGAAACATCCGATATAAATTTTAGAAAAGCCTACTGGATATTCGGAGAAAATAGAGTTTTCTTTGGAATTGGCCCCGAATACGGCACAGAACTTTATTTATATGATGTTGAAAGCGAAAAATTACTCTCTTCTAAAGAATTAATTGGATTTGAAGATTGGAATCTGCTTGAATGGGTACCTTCTCCTGATGGAAAACATA
>DATHRQ010000474.1:0-3128 GCA_035465095.1 Anaerolineales bacterium
ACTGGGAAAAATTCGAGGGAGAAAACCCCGCCGTGCCGAAGTGGGGCAACCCGGAGGTAGAGCGCCGTCCGCGCGGGGTGCCGGAGAAATGCTCGTTCTGCTATCAGCGCATCGACCGCGGACTCTCACTCGGCCTGACTCCCGGTGTGGACCCCGACGCGACCCCGGCTTGTGTGGTCGCCTGCCCCACCAATGCACGCATGTTTGGCGATCTGAACGACCCTGCATCAAACGTCAGCAAGGCGCTGCGCGAGAATCACACCTATCAATTGCGAGAAAACCTGGGGACGGAACCCCGCGTCCACTACATAGCAGCCGTCCTTGAGAAAGAGGCGTAACATGCTGAAAAAATTACGCGCAAACCTTGTCATCACCCCCTGGACGATCTGGCTCGGATTTATGGGCCTCATCCTGCTGGCTGGGCTGGCCGCCGGCATCATCGTCTTCTGGAAGGGATTGGGAATCACCAACTTGACCGATCTCGTGCCGTGGGGTTTGTGGATCACGATCGATCTTTCATCCATTGCCCTGGCGGCAGGCGCGTTCAGCATTTGCGCGGGTGTGTATCTGTTCGGCTTGAAACGCTACCAGCCCATCGCCCGTACTGCCACGTTCGTCGGGTTGATCGGCTACACCATGGCGATGCTGGCGCTCCTGCTCGACATCGGCAAACCCGAGCGGTTCTGGAAGGCACTGGTGTATTGGAACACCCACTCCCTGCTCTGGGAAGTGACCATGTGTGTAATGCTGTACCTGAGCGTGCTGGTGCTTGAGTCGCTGCCGATCTTTGCCAACTTTGAGTGGTTCAGAAAACGCTACCCGAAACTCGCATCCAGGATGGCGCACGTGCATCATTACGCGCCTTTCCTTGCGATCATCGGGCTTGGGCTTTCGAGCCTGCATCAATCATCGCTTGGCGCGACCTACGGCGTGATCAAGGCGCGCCCGTTCTGGTTCAAGCCAGAGATGGCTGTGCTGTTCATGTTTTCCGCCATCGTCGGCGGCATGTCGCTGACGCTCTTTGCCTCGATGCTGGCTTCGCGATTGACGAACAAAGCGCGGATAAACGATGCACTGATCGAACGCGCGGCAAAATTCGTGGGCTACCTGCTGATCGGATACTTCTACTTCCGCGCCTGGGACGCGCTCGCGCAGATCTACACCTACGATCCCGGTCGGACCGAGGGGCTGCGTCTCATGACGAGCGGTCCACTCGCCTTCAACTTCTGGGTTGTCGAAATTCTGCTGGGGATGATCGTACCGATGTTCCTGCTGCTGTACAAGCCAACGCGCATCAATCCCTTCTGGAGGATGACCGCCCTCTTCCTGGTTGCGGCGGGCGTGGTGGCCTTCCGTTGGGATACGAACATTTCAGGTTTCCTGGTTGTAATGCCGACTCTCGCCAGCCAGATCATCGCCTACACCAGTTACACACCCTCACTGGTGGAGATCATTACAGGTGCGGCGATCATCGCCTACGGATTGACAGCCTTCTCGCTCGGTGTCCGCTATCTGCGGGTTGTGGATCACACTCTGATCGAGGAGGAGCATGCGATCGTGGAGGTGAAGGCTGGCGAGGTCGTACGGATATAAAAGATTATGTCATTGCGAGTGGCGCTTCAGCGCCACGAAGCAACCCCCCGGTTATTGGGAGATTGCTACGCTCAGGACGGGCTCGC
The DNA here is from genome assembly GCA_035465095.1 of Anaerolineales bacterium. Lineage (GTDB taxonomy): Bacteria > Chloroflexota > Anaerolineae > Anaerolineales > Villigracilaceae > Defluviilinea. Next base: position 1,680 of record DATHRQ010000474.1, read on the forward strand.
AATGACAAATTTATTTTTAGCTCTCGTCGCCGTCCCGGCGGCGAGGACGCCGCGGGAGCATTATCCTTATTCTTCGAGCGCGCCGGCGTTGATCCATTCGATGAGCTGTGCGATCTCATCCTCACCAAGTTGACCGGGATGATCGCCCTCCTGTTGTCTGAGCACCAGCAGGCTGTTCTCCGCATCGCCCGGCAGGATGACGGGGCCGGAGTCCCCGCCTTTCAATGCATCCAGCCAGGTTTCGAGGTTCAGCCCGCCCGCATCACCGTGACAGAGTCCGCATTCGGCCTGCAGGATGGCGCCGATGGAACCGTTCCAGGTGGGACCAGAGGCCGGTTGTTCGGTGGCAACTGAGATTTGAGTCGGAATCGCAGTTGGGGTCTGGGTCGGCGCGGGCGTTGCCGTTTGCGGCACAAATACTTCAATCGTTGGGATCTGTCGTTCGGTTGTTTCAAGGGCGGTGTCTTCCGCGTTGACAAATCCATACACGCCGGTAAGCATCAAGGCAGCCAACACTGCAGCAACAGGGAAGAAAACCTGCTGGCGCTTGCGAACTGTGACGGGGTCAAGCGGACGCTCAGCAATGCCCGCCTTGATGTCGGCCAGTTCAAGAGGATGCTCCTCGAGCATGACCTCTTCCTCCATTTGGCCCGTGAACATGGATTTGTTGAAACGTTTGATCTGCACGCCGTACATGTGCCAGATGATGATGGCCAGCACGGCCAGCACGGCTTCGCCGCCGTGCGCGGCTTTGGCAGCAGGCACGAACTCGCCGGGCAGGAATCTCGTGGTGGAGATCGGGTTCCACATCATGAAACCGGTCACGACCATGACGGCAGTTCCCCACACGAAGGCCCAGTACTCCATCTTCTCCTCGAACGTATAGCGTCCCATTTGCGGATGTTTCTTCGAAAGTCCGATATTGTAGGCGAATGCTCCCCAGGCGTCCTTCGCATCCTGAAGGGACGGCAGCATGGTCAAGCGTGAACCTTTGACGTAGGAAATATATCCAAAATACAGGATGTGCCAGATCGTGCCCAACAGCATAACGATGGCCGCTACGTGATGGATGCTGCGCAGTCCCTCGATGCCGCCCAACATATTGAGCACAGCGATCGAAATACCGGAATCGGGATATTTTTGCGGCAGTCCCGTCAGACCGAGGATCGTAAAGGACAACAGCATCGTTAAATGCTCGATGCGGCGGACAAGCGGGAAACGCTCATACGTGCGTGTGATAGTTTTGCTCATTTCTGCGATGCTCCCTTCGCATGTTTCCTTCGGGCGATAAATCTGCGATAGATATCGCTCAGCACGAACACGATCATGCCTCCCAGAACCGTGGGAATGAAGATCTTATAGAACAGGTTGACGTAATATACGAGCGGCCAGGCCTCGGGGCTGGGTTCGTAATGGCTCATCCACGAGTCGGTAAATGAGGCTGTCGTG
>DATHRQ010000475.1:0-3012 GCA_035465095.1 Anaerolineales bacterium
AACCGAAGCAGCCGTCCCTGTGGATGAAGCGGCGGAAGATGCCAGCGACCTGCCGGACTGGTTGGAGGGTTTGGACGAAGAAGAGTCCAAGCCTCCTGCTGTATCAGAAGATGATGGTCTGCCTGCGTGGTTGCAGGACGAAACCGGTGAACTGGTTGCGGAACCAACGAAAATAGAACCCACCCAGTCAACAGACTGGGCACCTGAAGATGAGAAAGAAATGGAAGCGGACAAGGAAAGGGAAGAAACTCCGCCTCCGGCGGCTTCCGAGCCTGCTCCTGTTGCGGACGAGTCTGAACCTGAGCCCGAACCTGAGCCTGTAAAAAAGCCAACTCCTGAAAAGGTAGAGGTAAAACCGGCAGCCCCGTCTGAACCCTATAAGGAACCCGCGACACGGAAAACAACCGGCATGTTGGAAATGCCCGTCGACCCCGTCCTCGGATCGGCCCGCGCCGAACTCTCGCGCAGCAATATCCCTGGCGCCTTGGAGATCTATGGGCAACTCATTAAAAAGGGACGCTTCCTTGAGGAAGTGATCTATGATCTGCGGGATGCGCTGTACCGGTATCCTGTGGAAGTGAGCATATGGCAATCTCTGGGCGACGCCTATATGCGCGCCAACCAATTGCAGGATGCGCTGGATGCGTATACCAAGGCCGAGGAATTATTAAGGTAATCGACAATTAAACACAAAGGACACGAAGTACACAAAGTTTTACGAGTCTCATCTTAATACCTTTGTGCCCTTGGTGTCCTTTATAGTTAAAGAAACTTTTGGAGGACTCTGTGGAAAGATCGCTTGTATTGGTAAAACCTGATGGCGTGCAGCGCGCGCTGGTTGGGGAGGTAATCTCCCGCTTGGAACGTCGTGGACTGCGCCTTGTAGCTGCGAAATTCATGCAGGTAGGCAGGGAATTGGCCGAAACCCATTACGCCATTCATAAAGGCAAACCGTTCTATGACGGCTTGATTGAATACATCATTTCGGCGCCGGTCATGGCAATGGTTTGGGAGGGGCCGAACGCTGTTGCCGCCATTCGCCAGACTATGGGTGCGACGCGTCCCACCGAGGCCGCGCCCGGCTCGCTTCGTCACGATTTTGCGCTCGAGGTGGGACGCAACCTCACACATGCATCGGACTCGCCTGAAAACGGAGCGAACGAAGTCGCTTTGTGGTTCAAGGAAGACGAACTCGTGACTTGGAATAGGGAAGTGGATCGCTGGGTGTTTGAGAAGTAATTCGTAGTGTGTAATGCGTAATTGATCCCGTCAGCTTTACGAGTTGGTGGGATCAATTTGTTTAATTTAACCCTTTGCAAGGGAATGTTTTCGCAGTTGAACGATCAGCGTTCCAAGTCCGGTTATCGCCAATCCGATAATTTCCTTAACGGTAACCGTTTCCCCCAAAAACAGGATGGCGAGGATGGGAATCCAGATCATCATTGTGCCGTTGATGATGCTTGATTCCATCGCGGTCAATGTGCGCAGGGTATGATTCCAGAGCGTAAAGGCGAAGGCTGTATTGACCAGAGCCAGCCAAACGATAATTCCCCAATTTTGCAGGTTTATAGAAGATAGGCCCTCGGTTGCGACCCCAGCCAGCAGCAGAACGATCGAACCCATCCCCATGCTAATGACGGTCACAACCAGCGGCCTGTGAATTTCTGACCGATTAATTTGCCTGCCGATAATGGCGGATATCGCATTCGCGAGTATGCCTATCATGGCAACGATCACACCGATCGTTTGACTTTCAGGTATTGAAACGGGAGAGAAATAGAGGATCGCACCTGCGATTGCCAGCAGGATCCCGCTCCATTGCAGGGACGTCGGCTTTTCAGACAGCCAGAAAATGCCCAATATGGCCACGAATACACTGCTGAAGCTCCAGAGCAGGTTGACGGTCACTGCGGGTAAATAGGCCAGTGCAACAAATATGGCTCCCTGGGTGACCGCATAAAATAGAATTCCGAGGATGAGCAGTTGCATCCATGCTCGTTTGTCCAATGCGCGAATATCACTTTTCATACCCCTAATTTGCATCCATACCAAAAGGCCGAGAAAGGCGAGGAAATACCGCAGCCCGGCAAAGGTGATTGGCGGAATATCCTGCAAGCCGATCTTTACAAATACCCAGGATGTTGCCCAGAGAAATACAACGAACAGGGCTTGTAATACGGCTTTGAAATGTGGTTTCATAATGTGAAATTTACGTTTCTGTATTTCAGCTCAACAAACGATCTCCAACGACGACCCTTCCCGACCTGGTGTAACCGCATACGACGGCTGGGCATCCGTTTTTGCCTCCTCTATCATGCGATCCAGTTCATCGTCGCTGTGCGTGGGGTCGTAATGGAACGGCGCGAAATGCTTGACCTGCGTCATCTGGGCGAATTGGAAGGCCTGTCTGATACTGCTGTGACCAAAGCCCACACGCCCCTGATACTCATGGTCCGTATACTGTGAATCGTGGATCAGCAGATCAGAGCCTTCGGCCAGGGAGTACCCAGAAGTCCAGTCTGCGTCGAGCGGAAAGTCACGCGCTCCCAGCGCGGGTTCATGGTCTGGCAGATAGGTGACCGCGGCGCCCGCGCATTGAATGCGGTATCCAACCGTCGGGTTGGGGTGGATGATCAATTGTGCCTGGATCGAAAATTCACCAATTTCGATATTGTCTGCAGGGAGTTCGTGGAAGTGCAAATCTGTGGATAATTCACGGACGCTGACAGGAAAAAGCGGGGGCGACAGATACTTTTGCAGACGGGCGCTCAAACTTAACGTTGTGCTGGCCGGGCCCCACAAATGGATCTCAGTTCCCGGGCGGCGTAGCGGCGCGAAGAACGGCAGTCCCTGAATGTGATCCATATGCAGATGAGTCAATAAAATATCCACACGGCTGACGTCGGGCGGCAAACTCGCCCCCAGCCCCTGGATGCCTGTTCCGGCGTCCAATACGAGCACGGTCTTCTCTGACCCCTCGACTGCTACACAGGATGTATTCCCGCCGTATCG
>DATHRQ010000476.1:0-4958 GCA_035465095.1 Anaerolineales bacterium
GGTTATGGACTTTTTGCAACGGAAGCGATCTCTGCTGGCGAAGAGTTGATCTGGGTGAGCGGCGGAGTCGTGTACACTACCGAAGATTGGAAAACAGGCAGGGTTCAGCTTGCCCCAGAGTTATATAATGAAACACAAATTGACAATGATCTGTTCATCGCCACACCCAAGTCATTGTTTTACTATGTCAACCACTCCTGCGATCCCAATTTTCTCAACCGCATGGCATGGCGGGATATTGATGCCGATGAAGAACTTACAACCGATTACGCTACTTTTCAACCCTTTCCCAAATATCGCCTCGAGCCTTGTGATTGTGGATCCTCAATTTGTCGAGGAAAAATGACAGGAGACGATTGGAAATTGCCGGAATTACAACAGCGTTATCGGGGCTACTTTTCGCCTCATATTGAACGGTTGATAAGGGACTCGGATTCCAAACTTGTCTAAAACCAGAAAAATTAACAATAACGAAATAACTAAAACCGTCACTCATCTTGTATCATGATTTAGTTTTGATTTTGTTTCTAGGCATGATCAATCTTATTTGGAGGAAGAAGACGATAATGTTCAGTAGACGTATTTACATACTACTTTGTACCATTTTTATCATCAACTCTTGCAGCACCCCCGTCCCCACACCGACCATAGCAACAACAACAGGTCCGGCAGAAAACCCAACGGAAGTGATCACTTCTGATGTAAATACTCCACAGCCGACTGCAACGCCAATCGTTGACAGGTCGCACTATACGCCTGAAATTGCATCGACCACGATTGAAACCATCTACGAGCAAAATAAACGTGCCACACTTGGCGGAAGAGATACATTTTTCTGGCCGGATGGGAATATAGGCTTTGTCCAGTTGGGCGATGGGCAGTATCGGTTCTTCGCAGCCAACAGCGTGCGTTCCGCGGTAACAGTTGGAACGTTGGATGACCCGGGCTCAATCGTCGAGAATGACAGATTGACCATCGAGGGCGTCGATCCGCAATTTGCATATGCTTCAGGCGGACCGATCTATCGCGACCCGCAGAGCGGGCTGTTATTGATGTTCTATCATGCGGAACATCATTTCGGCGGGAACGGCTCCATCTTCCATGCGGCCATCGGCCTTGCCGTTTCACAGGATGAAGGTAAAACATTTCAAAATTTGGGAATCATCCTGGAAAACAATGCGCCGCCGGATGTCAATGCGTCCTGCTGCGCGGACATGGGCGGAGCGACCTACGCGATCAGGGATGGTCAGTTCCTCGTGTACTTCCGTGATCGGCAGGAGGATCTAAGCACGAACGAACTTGCCGTTGCAACCGCACCCGTGGACGAAGTCATCGAAGCAGCGAAAAGCGGAATGACCTCACCCTGGTTCAAATATCATAAAGATGGACAACAACCCGGGCTTTCAGGGACATCTTCTCCGCTGGAGATAGGCAACCCGCCCACCGATTGGTTCAGCGTTTCATACAACTCGTTCATTGACCGCTATATCATGGCCATTGCCACACATGACCGTGCCGAGGTCTATAAATATCAGCTTTACCTGACAACTTCAGTAGATGGATACAATTGGTCGCCGCGTGTCTTGCTGACAGAAACGGATGATGAGTTGACCTATCCATCCATCATTGGCATCGAAGGCGATCCGCTCAGCATCGGGGAAACTTTTTATATCTACTATGTCACCACACCGCGCGGAGTGACCCGCTGGCACGCTACAACATTCCAACGCATGAGGGTCACGCTGAGCGGGCAGCTGCTGGAGCCCACTCACGCATGGGAGTTTGAGGCAGATGCCGAGGGTTGGACACCGCTGGTGGATATGGGAACATTCGATGTCCAAAATGGAGCCTTGACTATTCAAGCGACAGGCAGCGACCCGTATATGGTCTCCCCTTCGCTTCGAGTCAGCGGCGATATGTACCAGCATATCGAAATCCGCATGAAGGTTGGCGAAAGCGGCGTGGGACAATTCTTCTTCACAACCGAAGACGTTCCTTTTCACGTTGAGGAAGCCTCCGTGGTATTCCCTGTTGATGCTTCAGACGAGTTCATGATCTATACAGTTGACATGTCAACAAATGTGGCGTGGAAGGACTTGATCGGAGGTTTGCGCTTCGATCCGATCGATCAGGCAACGAACATCGAAATAGACTACATCCGCCTGGTTCCGTAGAAAAGCCTTTGTCTAAAACGTGCAGCGCAGGCTGAAAAAACGACAAATACCAAGGTGCTCACGGGTGGAAAAACCAAGGATGTTGTACGTGATGTATGCACATCTCGCTAATTTAAGGCGTATACTATGTTTAGTATACGAATTTTATGAATGATTTCATCAGATAAACACATCAACTCAAAAGGAAAACATCAGTTAATCGAATCGGCGTGAGAAAAAACAATACGGAGGAAATAAGATGGCAACTATTGTTTTGGTTCACGGGGGGACGTCCGGCGGTTGGGCCTGGAAGCCTATCGCCTCAAAGTTACGAAGGGAAGGGCACGAGGTGTATACACCGACCCTGACCGGACTTGGCGAACGGGTTCACCTTCTGACCCGGGAAATCGGTCTCGACACACAGATCACGGATATCGTAAATGTGCTGGCCTTTGAAGATCTGCATGATGTCATTTTGGTTGGACACAGTTTGTCTGGTGCGGTCATTACAGGTGTTGCAGATCAAATCCCGGAACGGATCTCCAAACTGATTTACCTAGATGCCTTTCTCCCAGAGAACGGAGAATGCGTAAGGGACTTGGTGGAACCAGAATGGAAAAAAATGACTGAGCATGTGATTCAAACCCAGGGTGATGGCTGGTTGTTCCCCGTTGTCGCAGAATCAAAGCATGATAAAGCCGACAGGCATCGACCACACCCGGCAAAGGTCTCTACCGACAAGCTCAACCTGAAAAAGAATGCCAGGGGAGATATTCCCAGCGTGTATGTCCGTTTTACCGCAGATAAACAGGCTGGAATGCCCTTCCAATTAACTTTTGAATCCTCATGGCAGCGTGCCAGGTCATTGGGGTTGGATGTTTACGAAGTGGATACGGTCCACTCGATCTCACAGGATTCTGATGCGAAGGCAAGGATATTGGTCGAGTTGGTTGATGGCTTGTGAAAGCAAAAAGGAAATCAGATGATCATTCTTATCCTGGTCCTGTTGGCAGGGATTGCAATTATTGTAGCGGTCACCATGTATGACCATTCCAAAAATAGATAAACTTGTGGCACCTGGATACATTGGCAAAGTAACTTAACGAGAATTATGACTACGTCATGTCATTATGTCATTGGAGCCGAAGTAATTATTTTCGTGTCAGGACTTTGGCTCAAAAGGTATGTGGATAAGGGACATAAAAGGGGAATGTGGTTATACTCGTGAGCAAACCTGAGGAATAATGATTTGGCTTTTAGATAACGACGTTATATAGGATGTAATGAACGATGACCGTCTACAACGGATACTTATTAATCGCTGACATTTCCGGCTACACAGGTTACCTTACCCAATCGGAAATGGATCATGCCAATCCGATCATACAATCTCTTCTTGAAGCCTTGGTATCGCAGGTCGGCGAGCCGATGCACCTATGGCGGATGGAAGGGGATGCGGTACTTGCCTATTCCACCATGGATGGGTTTCCGTCTGGCGAGACTTTTCTGTTGATCTGTGAGAATCTGTATCAGGCTTTTGCCGTGCGCCGGTTGGACATAATTCAGAATACAACATGCACCTGTCGCGCCTGTGTCAATGTAAAAAACCTGGACCTGAAGATCGTTGCTCATTATGGCCAATTCGAGCAGATGAAGGTCGGCCCAATGACCGACATTTCCGGCGCAGATGTGATCCTCGTCCATCGCATGGCAAAAACGGATGTGAAACAGGTAACGGGCGTGCAAAGTTACGCTTTGTTCAGCCAGCCGGCGTACGAGGCAATGGGAATTCAAATACCGCTGCTCGGGTATGAGACCCGGTTCGAGCATTTTGGGAATGTGTCGATGCGGGTGTACGATCTGGCAAAAGCCTGGGAGAAACACCGTGCCATGGAAGCCGTGCTCCGCGTCGACGAGGACGTGGTTTACAGTTTCCGGCATGCGCTGCCGGTCGGGCCGGCGGTTGCCTGGGAATTTCTAACGTCGCCGGAACTCAAACGCCGCTGGATGGAAATGATTTCCATGAATGTAGAGAATGACGGACGTATGGGGTTGGGGACCCGCTATCATTGCATCCATGAACAGGCTTCGTTCCGCTTCCGGATCACGGACTGGCGGCCGTTTCGCTACTTCTCGACACAGTTCCAGGACCCGTTCAATCCGCACCTTGGACATGCCGAGACCTATGAATTGATCCCTACAGAAAATGGAGTAGAGTTGTACTATCGTATGGCTCCCCTGATGGACGATGATGGCACACGCCATGTGAAAGAAGAAGAAAGTTTGATCAATGTTTATAAAGAATTCTGGCCTCATGTTTTGTCATTACTGGATGAGATGGTCAACGATCGTTTTAAGGGCCATGCTTAATCAACGGAGTTATTTACAGGGATCGAGATCTGCCCAGCGTATGGTTTACCCGATGGAGCAAACCGCCGAAGCACACAGGTACGTGGACAAGGGACATAAGTGATGAACGACGATTGACTCTTGAACAGAAAACCTATAAGATGTTGTTATTGATATTGTCAATTATCGTCAACAAAAGATATTTATTTTAATTTTTGGCCGTATAATACCCCATTTCGGACATTATACGGCGGCCGTCTATAATCCGTTATGCCGCCGCCGTATAATCCCTAGTTGAACTAAGCGCTTCGCGCAAAGACCCCTCCCTTAGCAACGTACAATAGATTCACTTTCATCTCGATCAGGGCTATATTGACTGTATGAATCCATTCCATACAGGAGGTCTAGCCATGACTGTTTTAAGACAAAAGATGATCGAAGATATGCAACTGCGTG
>DATHRQ010000477.1:0-2884 GCA_035465095.1 Anaerolineales bacterium
TCCTTTGAGGCGCCAGGGACAACGTGTCCGCTTTGAGAATGGTCAGGTTGCTCATCGCAACCAGAATGGTGCGCATATGCCGCGCCGCATCCAGTACCTGCCCCGCAAGTTCCTGGGTCTCGTCCTTTGTGTCTTCTTTCAGGAATTGGGAATATCCCATGATGATGCCGAGCGGCGTCCGCAGTTCGTGGGAAGCCAGCGCCAGAAAGTTATCCTTGACCTCATTAGCCTGCCTGACCTGTTTGAGCGCCTGTCTCGTCTCCTGCAGCAGGCGGGCATTGTTGATGGCTATGGCGGCATGGGCCGCAGTGACGGAAAGAATGGCGACATCGCGGTCGTTGAATTCCCCGTTACGTTTGTTGACCGCCTCCAGCACGCCCATGGTGCGGTCCTTGATGGGCATGGGGACACCGAGCAGGGATTTTGTTTTGAATTTCACCTTGTCTGAAACGAGTTTGTAGTGGCGGGGGTCCTGTTCCACGTTGTTCAACACCATCGATCGGTTCGTGCGAAAGATCGTGCCTGCCAGGCTGCCTTCGATCGGAACGGGGATCTTCGCAAGCTCGGCCGGGTCTGATCCCGTTGCTGCGGCAAAATACAGGCGCGGATTCTTTTCATCAAATAACAGGATGGAGGCTGCTTCACATTCCAACAATTCGGTCGCTGTTGCAGTGATGCGTTGGAGCAGTTCGTCCAGGTCGAGTGTGGAGTTCAATGTGACGCTCAACTCTACAAGCCGCAGGAGTTTGTTCTGTCGTCCTTCCAGATCGCGGAGCTTGCCTGTATTTGTCATGGGTACAGTGTACTGACTTTAAGGATGTGATTCAAGGGTGATTTCATTTTGGAACTTCATATACGATGTACTTTCGATTTTCGAAAAGGTTTGTCAGCGGAAGCTTGCAGGCAGGAATATCCTGAGGAAGTATCTGACTGAACTCCCAGTTCTTGTGAAGGACGACATAATCGCCAAGCGTGAGGTTTTCACATTCAAGGATCATGATCGAATCCCGTTCTGTAAACAGGCGCATGGCGCGCGGCTTGAAGAAGACGATCACGCTATCGGGCGGGGTTTCCTCCTGTATAAATCTGAACACTTCATCGCTGTACGACTCAAAGGGGCCGTTGATCTGTCGGTTGTCACGCAGGTTCGAATAGGCGCGAGTTCCAGAATTGAAGAGGAATACCCCAGCGAGTGCCAGCCAGAGCAGGGAAACGGCAAACCTGCCAAATGCGAGTTGGTTTTTGGGCAGCAACCCAATGAGAATATTGACTCCCTGAAATGCGAAGTAAATAAAGAGCGGCAATATGGGGAAGAGGAAGCGAATTCCCTGCCACTCCGGCCAGATCAGCATGGCCCCAAGATAAAGCATGAAGAAAAGGATGATGGGCAGGTCGGCGTTGCGTCTGGTCCATGCGCCGATCAAAAAGAGGACGAGCAGCGCGTAGTAAACAACCATCCATGCGGTGCCGGGCTGGATACCAAGGAATTGTGCGCCGAGATAAAAATAACCGGGCATGTTTACAGTTAGGAAATTTTCAAGCGTGAACCCCGCAAGCTGATAGAAGTAGGCGCCCTGTCCATTCGGGAAGATAAGGGACGAGGCCAGCCAGAGCAGGGTGAATACGCCGACGACAACGGTCGATTTGAATGCAACAGTTTTCCTGTGTTCTTGTTGAGAGTAAAAAATGTAGGCTTGATGGGCGAGAAAACCTGCCAGAAGAATGACCCCTGTGTTGCGAATCAGAAATGCGGCGAAAATCGCTGCACCTGCTAGGACGTATTCTTTCACACTTTTTTCCGGCGTGAGTTTCGACAGCAGCAGCAATGCCAGATATACAAAGAATAAAAAGGGGATGTCTGAGAGGATTTGATCGAGATGTTCTATAAAAATCGGGTTGAAGGCGCACAGGGAAACAAGGATCAGGCGTTCGGTCGGTGTGAGGCGGTCTTCCGTCAGCCAGTAAAGGCAGATCAAAAAAGCTGCAAAGAAGAACAATCCCGGCAGTTTCAACGCAAGGGGGTGGAGGCCTTTGAGAAGCAGTGGGGGGATGAGCGCCAGCGGGTAACCCCAGGGATATGCAACCGGCCCTATTTGGAGCGACGATTCGAAAATTGTGAACGTGTTGTGTTCGATAAACTCATCTGTGTTGCCGTTCAGAATGCTTTGCGCCTGCATGATGTAGGATGCGAAATCGTCGCCCCATTCGTGTCCGCGCGTGAGGGTGGATGCCCCGATCACGAAGGCAGACAGAAGGATAACGATCAGAAGGATGGTATGTATGCCGCGCATGAAATAATTGTATCGTTAACGTAAATAGAACATGAGTTCTATTTACTTAAAGCGCACATCCACCCTACTAAAGGCGGATGTGTATACGCTTCTTTCAAGATTTTGATTGATTCTGCGTTATTAGCCCTATCGCATCTGCGGCATGTTCCGCATCCGCCGCGTACGCCCGGTCAGCGGCCGTTTGGCGACCATGGTGATCTTCCCGCTGCCCGACGGTGTGTACACGTTGATAGCCTCCCACCCTTCCTCGCCCCAGGCGTCCAGGGTCTCTTCGATGTCTTCATCTTTTGTTCCAAAGACACTGCCAATCGTTTGAACACGATATTCCCATTGTTTCAATTCTTCGGTCATTTCAACCTCCTGAATGGCAAATCTAACAACTACTCTTGCACAACTGGTTCTTCTGTTCCTACAGGCAGCCCTTTAGTAAACATCAACAAACCGATGAACAACGCAAGGATAATAAACCCGGTCACGCTGGTGATGGTACCGCCAAGCGCGGTGTCAAATCCAGGCACAAGGAACACAATTGCCAGTCCGCCCCAGGCATTCAATGAGCCGTGCGCGATTGCCGCCGACCACGGACTGCGTGT
>DATHRQ010000478.1:0-5286 GCA_035465095.1 Anaerolineales bacterium
CTAAACTTAAGCTCCAAACAATTCAAAAAAGGAGAAAAGATGGCTTATTCACACACAAATTCCAAAGGCAATACCTACTACCTGCACTCCAATGGCAGGATGTTCTACTTCTCGAAAGAGATCAAGGACAATGCACTCGACGCAGTTCCTGAAGGCTACCACGTGGCCGAGATGAAGACAGGCATGCTCGTTCTCAAGAAGAACCAGGCTGCTGAAGACAAGCCTGCCGAGGGACAATCATAATCGAAATATAACGTTGTTCGTAGTCCAATTGCTGCTCTCGGCAGTTGGAGTAAAAAACAAGACAAACAAATATTGCGCTTTTAGATATGAAAGGAGATTTGATATGACACATACACTAGCATCTAAAAGAACCTGTAACCAGAAAGTGAGGGGAATATGCCAGCGCTAAACCGTGTACAACTGATCGGCCGTTTGGGTAGGGACCCTGAGAGCAAGTTCACACCCACAGGCAAGAAGGTGGCCCATTTCAGTCTGGCCGTTTCACAGCGATGGAAGACGGCTGGCGAAACAAAGGAATATACCGAGTGGGTCAATATCGAAGCCTGGGGACGGCTCGGCGAGGTCTGTCAGGAATACCTCAAGAAGGGAAGCCTGATCTACCTTGAAGGCCGACTCAAGACGGACAGGTATGAGGATAAGGAAGGCGAGACCAAATACTACACAAAGGTCGTCGCACTTTCGATCCAGTTCCTTGATAAGAAAGAAAAGGACGAGCCTGTCATGACGGTCGAGGAACAGCCCGCGGATTACGAGTCGTAACTCTCACGGTTTTATACAATCGAATAAAAGGCGTCACGCAAGCGCGTGGCGCCTTTGCTTTTCCATCCTCCATCTTCCGCTGAAGCATTTCATGTTGGGCTGGAGATGATTAACGATTTTGACAAGCGGCAAGCAATCTGACAAAAGTGACAGTTCAGCCTGTTGACATTTAAGTGGCGATGAATACACTTTATCCAATTCAAATTCAACTTGATAAGGAGTAACAAAATGCCAGCATTAAATCGTGTTCAATTGATCGGACGTCTCGGCAGGGACCCGGAGAGCAGGTTCACCCCCACGGGGAAGAGGGTCGCCCATTTCAGTTTGGCCGTCTCACAGCGCTGGAAGAGCGCCGGCGAGGCGAAGGAGCACACCGAGTGGGTCAACGTGGAAGCCTGGGGACGCCTCGGTGAGGTCTGCCAGGAATATCTCAAGAAGGGCAGTCTGGTATACCTCGAGGGCAGGCTCAAGACCGAGAAGTACGAGGACAAGGAAGGCGAGACGAAGTACTACACCAAAGTGGTTGCGCTATCGCTTCAGTTCCTCGACAAGAAGGAAAAGGATGAGCCTGTCATGACCGTCGAAGAGGAAGCCCCGGATTACGAGCTGCAGCCTTCCCTGAACTGAAACAAAAATGATTAACCCTAAACTTAAGGATTCAGCCACAGATTACACGGATTGTCACGGATTTTGACTGATTTGACCCGTAACAAGCCGAACGATAAGCCAACCCGATTCAAAAGGTTGGCTTTTTTCGTGTAAATCTGTGACATCGTGCCCGAAGGGTAAATCCGTGGCGAAGTGGTCGAAAGATTAAATTCGGGGTGAGTCATGTAAGTGTTTGTTATCAATGGTATTAGTATGTTCACCCCCTCTCATTAGGGGGATTCCTTATTGTTGTCGTACTCATTTCCCGCTACCATTTCTTCTGACCGGCGATGAAAATACATTCGTTAAAGAAAAGGAGAAATCTTATTTTTCAAGTGCGTTTGGGAAAACCCACCTCGATCCTGCCAGCGTTCCGCCTGGTTGCCATTCTAGGGCTGGCCCTGGTTTTATTGATCGGATGTGTCCCTTTACAAGTGGAGCCGGTGGAAACGGATAATGATCAGTCTTCCCTTTGCGGTAACGGTTTTGCGCCCGATTACGGCTTTTCGTATGACTTGCTGCAGCCCCATTGGACGGTCGGCTGGCAGGGAAATGTGGTGAGCCTGACGGTAAGGCAGGTGGATACGATTCTCGATGAGCTGGATGCAGATTCAATTGCCCAGACGATGATCCTGATCCTGCCTGCAGACCAGGTGGGGATCCGCACCAACTGCGCGGTGCACTTTTTGCGTTATATGAAGCTTGGCCTGCCCAGCGGCCCCCACAAGGACAATGGCTTTGTTTTTTTGATCGTCAGGGAACCGGATGGCATCGATGTACATTACGCGGTGGGTCTGGGCCTGCCCGCATTGACTGCTCCTGAGCTGACCAACATCAACCGCGCCGTGGAAAACACCTACGAATCCACCGGCAGCCTGGACCAGGCCCTGTTGACTCTGGCACAGGAATTCAACACTGTTGCGCGCAATAAGTATGATCCCGAATTTACTTCGGAAACCGAACCTTTAGCCTTGCCTACCTCCATTCCGGTTGAACGAACTCAGGATCCAATTACCCAACCTGAGCAGACTGAGCAACCGATTGGGCAAACTGAAGAGCCGATCGGGCAGCCAGTTGGTTCAGCGCTCTCCATAGCGCTTTGCGGCCAATTGTGTTTTTGGGCGATCCTGATCTGGTTCTTGATCGGGATGTTCAGTCGCTTTGCAGGCGGCCATTCCAGACGCTACACGCCCTATTCAGGCCCCTGGGACGGGACCCACTCACGGGGTGGATTCCGAGGCTTTCCCTCCAGAGGTTTCCCCTCGGGTGGAAGCAGACGCAGTTCGGGGCCGCGCATGCGAGGCGGAAGCGGGAGCGGCCGCTCAGGACGTACAAATTAATTAAAAGGAGATCCAAATGAAATTCAATCAATATCGTTCCATTTCCCTGTTTGCCATTCTGGCAATCATCTTCCAACTGACCGGTTGCAGCCTGCTTCAATCGGCTACGAACGAATTTAACGACCTGGTGGCGCTGGTGCAGAATGTGCAGTCCGCCGCCTCCAATTTTCAGTTGGTGACGGATACACAATATGCCAAGATACAGGCCAAGACGCAAATCACCAAGGACTATTATGATGCGGTCAGTGAAAGCGGCGAAATCTGGACCGGCAACTTTCGCTCGGAACAGGAAGCCCTGAACGAACTGCTTCAAAACTATCAGGACGAAAACGGTCAGCCATTGGACCCCTCCCAACTGGACCTGAATGAACTCCAGGACGAAGGCGCCCTGCCTGACGGATTGGGCCAGGGCTTCAGCCTGTTTGTCAACGCTGTCGTACAAGCCCCGCCGCCTGTTCCCGATCCACAGGTTACCCTCGCGTTGGGCGATACCATCGATGAAGGCATGAATACGATCCAATTGGCCGGCACGGACTGGAACGACGCTGTCAGAGCCTACAACACCCGCAGGTCACAGATTTCAGGTGAGGTGATTGCACGGGTATCTGAATATTTCGGTTTTGACCTGCCCGTCGCCTTCCCCTATTATCAGGGCGCCAATGTGGGCGCTCCCGTTCAGAACCCATTGGCTTCGACACCCACGCCATAAATCTTCTGAAATCTCGTTCACTTCATAAAACAATTAAATAAAAAGGCGTCACACCCAAGCGTGATGTCTTTTTATTTTGATGGATAAAGATAAGGTTGGTTTGTTATAAAGAAACATCGTACAAAAGTTCGGTGGGTATGCGATCTCCAAGCACCTCGTGCATAACGTTCCTGTGTTCAGCATCAATGGGGAGAGTGGAATCTTTGTAGGCCTTTGATGCCTGTTCAAGATCTTCCGCTTCGACGATGTAAAGCAGGGCCGTGCCATCATTGATTTTCAGCAGGTATCCCTGCTCATGCCGAACGGTTTCCTGCTTGAAAGTCTCGCGAACCTCGTCCTGACGGCGCACCAGTTCAGACAGCCAATCACGAAGTTTTCCCTCCTGCCCCGGTTTGACCATTTGTATGGATACTTTGAGCATATGTAATCTCCTCTCATTTGTACGAAAGTATATTATTCACCGTATGGTAATGGTTTGCTCCGGTTCTGTCACAACGATTGCCTGAAGTGCCTCTTTACTGTCCAAATCCACGATGCACCAGGCACGCGTGATCACTGTGCCATAACCAATCGTTTCGCTGGGATTCAACACGTGGGCAAAATTTGAGTGTCCATCCAAATCCATCCAATAGATCGCTACAGGCTTGCCCAATGAATTGACGAAGCTGATGATGGCAGGTGTGCTCTCATCCACGGTACGAGTCCGGCAGTCAGCGACCGGGCTGTTCAACACAGGTTTGGAATGCACCAATCGCCATTCCAATTGCCAGGGACTGTAATATTGACTGGCGAAAAACAAAACTGGCAAGGCAGCAACCGCCCATTGCCGCCACGTTGGACGATGAAATATTAGAAAAGCAAGGCCAAATGCAACACCATATAAGATGCCAACAATGTGGTTATCATGTGCGACGCCAAACGGAACCCAATCTGCGATATCAGCAACCACAGCCCCTAACAGATTTAAGGAATAAAGAATATGCAAAGGACGGTGGGTCAACGTTTTCCACCACGGAGTACGGCGGTTGGCGACCAAGGAAAAGCCAAACAAGCCACAAACCCCGCCTGAGATCCCGATGATTCCTTCGTGCATGAAAATGATGTGTAAACCATACCCCGTCACTTGTGCGCCTAAAAAGGCTCCCAACATGTATTTCCATCCGTACACACGCTCGATCTGAAAACCAAACAACGTAAGGAAAAATAGATTTTCAAAGTAGTGAGGAAGATTTTGATGGATAAATGGACTGGTCAACATTCTCCAGGGCTGATCATAGAAAAATTCCCAGGCCCAGTGATGCAGGTTGGCAAACACGAATTCTTCATAGCTGCCACCGATCATACGAAAGACCTGAATGATCGTTATAAGAAGCGCAATAATAATGGTGGCATATGGGATTCGTTGCTTTATGGACATGGGAACCTCCTAATGCAACATACAAATGAGAACAATGGGTTCTTTATTTTTTCGTAAGTAGACTCTCTCGCCGTTGATTTAATAATCTATGTAAGGCATCCCGGTCAGGCGGATATGCCCGAAACATGGGAATCCACACGATGGCGCTGAGCAGGATCAAACCTGGGACAAACCACAACAGTGCAGTGGAGACCCCTCTCGAATCAGCGACGATACCGGATAGAGAAAGCGCCAAGGCACTCAACGCGCCTATTGCCACGTTGATGACCGCACGGCTGCTACCCCGCAGTTCCGGCGGAAGCACGGCATGCGACATTGGCCAGACAACCCCTTCGCTAGTGGATGTGTAGCTCGCACCCGCAAGAAAGGTGAACAAGATTAATAAACCA